>CAMYMO010000205.1 GCA_947259425.1 uncultured Ectothiorhodospiraceae bacterium
ATTTCAACTGGCCTGCAAAACTACCGTGGTGCTGGGGCTAATTTAAGCCAAACACTACAGTTGTCAATTGAAGCAGATGCCTGCTTGAAGGCAAATAAACTTGAGCGGGCCAAAACATGCTTACAGGAAGCAATTGTCGTAGCAGAACAAACAGGTGAAAAATTCTGGCTTGCTGATATTCATCGTTTACTGGGTGAAACTTATCAGCAGATGAATAATGCCCAAGCAGCTGAAACTCATTTTCTTAATGCCATTAATATTGCTAAACAACAAAATGTGCCGATGCTATTATTACGCGCCACAACAAGTTATGCTCGCCAAACCGATAAAAACAATAAACAGTCTGCGCTACGTCTTTTACAAAATGCACGAGAGAAAATCACAACTGGTATGACCTTATTAGATTTACAAGAAGCTGATTTATTGCTTAAAGAGTTACAACAACCGCTTCAAGCATAAGCTGATAAGTATCCAAGCGCTCAGCTATTCTTGAGCTTTTGCTTGCTCTAGAGTTATTTCTACGCGTGAATGATTTTCAATTAAAGGTCGCGATTGACATACTTTTTTAACACGATAACGTAATATATAAAGACCTAATACGACGAATCCTATACTTGCCCAACCACTGATAGCTTCATACTTATGTTCTTCGATTAGAATGGAGAAAGCATATACCAAAACACTTATAAATGAGAGTATAACCAAGCCGATACCAATACCAATGGTATTGAAAAGTTTATGACGCCAGCTGGTTAATTTTTCAAGAAATGATGGGTTAACACCTTGTTTAATCTCCCACTCATTTGCATCTTTTGCTATATAGAACGGTTTACGACTATAAACACCTCGCCAACTATCAACCAACTCAAGACCTGTTTCATAAAATGTCTTTTCAAAAAAAACGGAAACAACGGGAAGTTTATAGAGGACTCGACGGACTCGAAAATAAATATTAAAAACCATCATACTTAGCGCATATAAAATAACAGTAATTAAACCACCGCTGGCCTTAATATATTCTGCTGGCATTATCATTGCCGTCTGCTTCTCGCCAAGTTGTTTTAGAATAAGACGGGCAGCCATACCTTTATTGATACCAAAATAAGGGGGGAGATAGTCTTCGAAGAAATTAAGTAAGGTTGATGTTAAAACTTTTGCTTGTTCCGACTCGCCCGCCTGGCGTTTCTGTATAACCAGAAACATTTTTTCAGCTTCATCCCAATTATCGGTAATCAGATTATCCTGAATTCCTATAGTATGACCAATCACTTTCCAGGTATGAAGAAAAGCTTCTTTTTCTTTTAGGCTCCATCTACGGCCTATTTTTTCTAAACCATTGGCAATACAATAACCAAAGGTTAAAAGCGTATAGGCTAAATCTTCCTGATTCACGGGTTTTCCAAGCTTATCGGCATCATAAGGTTCTTCGACAAAACTGAGTGCCTCGGTAAAATTCTTTTTACTCTTGGCATGATTATGTGCTGGAAATAATTCCGGATTCATTAGCATAAGGCGCATAGTGGCATGTAAAAAACGGATTTTTTTAGCGGTTACATAACCTTTCCCGTATATATAACGCTTTGATTTTTGCGTGGCCTGATGTGAGCACTCAAGGTGATCTTCTAATTTGGTTAAATCAACATGTTCGGTTGTCGTGGCCTTACGTACCATACTACGGCCACGTTTTGTCCATTGACCATCGGGATCCGTTTTACTCATCGCCTCCGCAAAATGTTCTTCTGCTGAATGATCAATATCATGTATTACATCCAGTCCATTAGGCGACAATACCGCATCAAGCATGATGCCCGTTTCATAGATGCGCTGATAGATATATCGTTTAGAAGTGAGCTTAGCCGTTTGATATAACGCAGGAATACCATTTTTCATTAAATAACAGGCAGGAAGACTTATCGAGTAAAGCACACTGATAATGGCTAACATATCTTTTTGCCAAAGCTCGCCACTGAGGGTTAGTTTTTCTTCATCGATCCAGTCAGGTGCCTCTGCCGGACTAAAATATTTGACTAGCTCATCGGGATATTCATTTAATTCCTGTGCGGTTAATGTTTCGGCGTTTAATGCAAGTTCGGGATTTTTTGCCAGTGTATCAGTAAGGTCTAATAAATGATTAAACGCAATTCTATTTTGTTGCTTAGGCTGACCAAACGTATCATTGACCAGTGCATCCGCTTCGACATCACCTTGTTGTCTCAAGCTCTCAAAATAATCATTGAGTTCACGAGTTAAATTTTGATCTTTTTCAGGAAGACATTCGAACAGATTTGTTGCAGCGTTATTCAGTTGCATTTTATTTTCCTTTTTTTAATTATTTAGACAATGATTATATATTTTTTAAGGTCTTATAATTTTTAGGTAATATCCTATAATACATGTAAATGATTCAAAGTATTATGTAATCTGTATTTAAATCTTACTAAGTTAGCCAAAGTATAGGTAAAATAAAAGTTCTTATTCCTGCCGAACACTTACCGATCGAGGATTTTGATATTGTCCAGAGCAAGCGAAGCGCTTTGACTGGAACCCCGCATAGCAGGTTGAGCAATACTTAATAAAATCTGGGTTTAGAGTAATTTTTTTATCTGAAATTATTATAGAGGAAATTTTCTCTGAACCCAATGTTCCTAATCGACGATAAATTAGATAAGGATTAGCGGGCGAGCGATATAAATGTCTCAGCTTGTTATGCTCTTGGCGATGAAATATATGCAGTGTCAATCCTGTCACCAGTACCGGTCGAATATTTGGGGGTGGTTGGGGATGCTTGTTTTTATTTCAAAAGTCGAGGTGAGACCTGGCGCTTTGTCATCGCTGACTCCAAAGACGATTGCTTATCAGCCCCCCCAATACCTGTAAATTCACACATTCATTTTCAGTGTAGCAGCCGATATTCAAGTAAGTAATGTAGTGCGGGTTATATGCCATCGGAACAAGCTGAAGAGTTAATACGTTCCTGTGTTTCGCTGTGGAAATACGGCTAATTCCGATTGAGTTAATACTGTACTAATGAAAAAAACATATTTAAATTGGGATTTAGTCAAACAGCATTTTAATCGTGGAACAGATGATGCGATCGAAATTTATTATGAAAATATGACAAAAGCTGCCTGGTCTTGTGTCTTTGACTGGATCACACTTCAACCAACAATTCTGGTCATGACGGCTTATGGATATATTGAGCCAGATGAACTTGATTACAATGAGTTTATTAACGGTAATTCAAGTTATGTGGTCACGATAACACCCAATGATGGACTCAACTTTTCAATCCGGATTATCGAAGATGCCATTATGGATTGTTATGTCTACCTCGATGAAATCCAGGATCAACACACATTCGATCAATTTATATCAATCATTTTTGAACTGGCTGAGGTTACACAATCACCACGATATATCGTCTGTCCTGAAGAACGAAAACAAGAGGCTTTCATCATTGATGGCAAGTTAATAATAGAGTAAGTTGAAAAATAAATACCAACATAGAAAGAAAAATATTCCGGGCTGCCAGATGGCAAATAGTTTTTTAGAACTAACAAAAAAGTGAAAAAAAATATTCTCGCCCTAATTTGATAGGGACTCATACATTGGCGTAAATAAAGTGCTACATCAAAAGCATCCTATCAATATTCTAATCAAGCAAGATCCTCATGCGCAATGAATTTCAGAAGTTCTACTTTCCTTTCTTCTCCAGATAAACTTTCAACTCTTCTAAAACCATGATTTGTGATATACGGACGAAACATGTGGTGTCCGGCAGCTTTATTTTTATCCAGAGCGATCCCATTAAATAAGTAAGCAACTCCACTCGCTGAATCTTCATACAGATCCGAAGTAGCCATATGGATGTGATTGGTATCCTTGTCAGACATATCAAGGAATAAAGATCGCCAGAGGCCTGATTACTGATTTGACCATATTTGACGTTTCAGACTGCTTCAACGGCTAGATTCATACTTGGAATCACGTCATGATCGCCAAATTCCTGACATACACTTTGTACTAACAAATTATAGCTTGTCTTAATGGTATATTTTCCCTTTTAAAACAAACAATAACGTCTATATTGTAATGTAATATATTAAATTAGAATTATTGGTGTAATTATTGCTTAGTATTTTAGGGAATACTAATAGAGATATTTCATTCAGGCCCTGTAAGCGAGATAAAGTTGTCAACATTATACATAAAGTCACTATCAATTCTTGAGCATCCGACACGCTGGCTGTGGTTCGCCGTAGCCGTCGGATTCCTGTATCTAGCTTCCGTGCCGGTTTTGCTGAATACCCAGGCAGCAATCGTCGTGTGCTTGTTAGTGTTACTTTGGTTGCTGACCCGTGAGCGTCTGCAAACCCTACAGAAACCAGCATTCACCAATTACATGCGTATCTTTGTTATTGCAGGTGCAGTTTTTATTACTATGCGTTATTTTTTTTGGCGCACCTTTACCACAATTGAGTATTCCGATCCTTTTAGCTTCACCGCCGCACTGCTACTTTATGCTGCGGAAGTCTATGGGTTGATTATTTTTATGTTAGGGGCGTTTGTTAATGTCTCACCTCTAAAACGCCAACCTGCGCCTTTACCAGAGAATCCTGATGACTATCCTACCGTGGACATCATGGTACCTAGCTACAATGAAGACATTAAACTATTAGAGATCACGCTGATTGCGGCAACGCAGGTAGATTATCCACGTGACAAACTGAATGTCTACCTACTGGATGATGGCGGCACAGTCCAGAAACGACACGATGCCGATCCAGAAAAATCTGCAGCGGCCTGGCAGCGACATCGCGAACTACAAGTTCTTTGCGAAGATCTTGGGGCAACTTATTTAACCCGGGAAAAGAACGAACACGCCAAAGCCGGTAATGTGAATTCAGCATTAAAATCTTCTAACGGTGAGATTATTTTAATTCTTGATGCCGACCATGTGCCGACCGTAAGCATCTTAAACAAGACCGTTGGGTTTTTCCTGCAGGATCCAAAATTGTTTTTGGTGCAAACCCCTCACTTCTTTATTAATCCAGATCCGATAGAACGTAATCTTGATACCTTCGAGCAGATGCCAAGCGAAAATGAGATGTTCTATTCGGTCATCCAACACGGTCTTGACTTCTGGAATGCCTCATTCTTTTGTGGATCAGCTGCGTTGTTGCGGCGCTGTTATCTGGAGGAAAATGGTGGCATCAGTGGTCAGACAATTACGGAAGACGCAGAAACCGCACTGGGTCTGCATGAACGGGGCTATCGTAGTATTTATTTAGGCACACCTTTGATAGCCGGGTTGCAACCGGAGACCTTCAGTGGTTTTATTCTGCAACGTGTGCGCTGGGCTCAAGGTATGGTGCAGATATTTTTGCTGAAAAATCCATGGCGTATGAAGAATCTTGCACTGAATCAGCGCCTTGCTTACACAAGCAGTTCCTTTTTCTGGTTCTTTCCTTTTGCCCGAACCATATTCTTGCTGGCGCCCGCTGCATTTCTGTTGTTTGGATTACAGATTTATGCGGCTAACCTGCAAGAGTTTTTCGTTTATGCACTGCCACACGTGCTTGGCTCGATTATCTTATCTAACTATCTTTATGGTAAAACACGCTGGCCGTTTATATCCGAGCTATACGAAACCATGCAATCACTGTTTTCTCTGGTTGCGATAGCTAAAGTATTTCGCAACCCTCATGCACCGAAATTTAATGTGACACCAAAAGGGGAACATTTGGAGAATGATTTTATTTCTTAATTAGCTCGGCCATTTTACGTACTGATCACCATTACGTTAATTTGTATTATCGCAGCAGTCCTACGCTACGCCTACAATCCCCTGCAACAGGAAGTGGCACTTATCACTGGTGCGTGGGCAAGCTTTAACCTTGTCTTGTTACTTGGTGCGCTTGGTGCATTATTTGAACGCCGCCAACGTCGCATGAATCCCCGTATGCATATGCCAATGACTCTACGCGCAGATATTAAATATGGAACGATTGATATCCCTTGTCATGTTACGGATGTATCAGCGACAGGCATAGGAATTAGTGCTCCTACTTCTGAAGCATTAAAATTACCGTCGAATGACGAAGTCGAACTGGTACTTAAAAATAATGCGCTCGGTTGTACCAGCCGGTTTAATATGCGTATTCGACGTACGATTTTAAATGAGTCGGCTATGAAGAAAAATAGCATGTTATTAGGCCTGGAGTTTAACCCTCATAATTTAACCGAGCGTCGCGAAATTGTTGCTCTGGTTTTCGGCGATAGTGAGTTAATGCAACAAAACCTGTTTCGTCGTCAGCATTCGGTGGGTGCATTTCGTGCGTTAGGATTTTTGTTGCGGACCGGTATGCGTCACACATTTGGTCACCTAAACTTTTTGTTGCAGCCTTTATATTGGGTTAACCCACTATTCTGGATAAAAAATAAACGCAAGCTAACCCATACAGAATCTGCCAAAATGGTGCTCAACGCACAGAATGAAAAGCCAGTGGAAGCGTTAGCTGCTGAAAACCTGAACATTTTAAGGAAGTCTGCATGATGGAGCGAGTTCTCACACTTATCGGTATCCTGCTATTGGCTGTCACACAATTTTCTGTTGTTGCTGACGCCGGGGAAAACCAAGCTGCACAAACTATATATCTTAAAGAACTGATGGCAACGGATACGCCAGTGATTTTGCGCAGTGCACAAAGCGAGTATAGCTTTAGTATACCGTTATCTGCACGCGTCCAAGTGGAAAAGGCAAGCTTGGATTTACGGTTTACCAATTCGATATCCTTAACCGCACGCTCGCAACTTAAAGTAGCTTTGAATGATATGATCCTGGCGCAAGTCCCTTTACGTGCCCGTAGTCCGGAAGGACGAGTGAGTGTGAGGTTACCGGTGGCTCTACTCAAGCAAGGGTATAATAAACTGACTTTTTCTGTAGCGCAGCATTATACGGAAAGCTGCGAAGACCCTTCGTCACCTGAGCTATGGACACAAATTGATACAGCTAAGTCTGCTCTAACATTCAAATCAACTTATAAGCCGTCTGGTTTTCGTTTGAATAACCTTGCCGACTTGATTGATCGAAAACTGTGGTCAGAGTACCGTTTGAGGATATTGACGACAAGTGACAATCCTAACGATGACACACTTGCTGCTGGCGCTTTGGTAGCACAAAGCGCAGCACTATTACTGGATTATGTTCCGCTCGTGGTCTCTCATAAGGTCGTGACGCGTCATTCTGCGAAAGACAAGGATCAACAACGTTTTCCTGGACTGGATTGGCGTTCCCTAGGAGGCGGTGACGGCGTATTAATCGGGACAAATACAGAGTTAAAAGATCTGGTTGCTAAACAGATACTTGATAAAGTGACGGGACCTTACCTTGCTATATTTCCTAACGAGGTTGATCCTGCTCACTTCCTACTGGTCGTATCGGGTCGGGATAACGCTGAATTACAACTTGCCGCACAGGTATTAGCACTTCGAGGCGCGACGCTTCCTGCGTTGCAGCATGTGGTCATTAGTGACGCGATTCTTCACAACCAACACGGATATCAACGTCCAAACGCGATTACATCGGATAGAGTATATAGCTTCACAGAATTTGGTTTTCAGAGTACAACCCTGCAAGGCATGTATCCGGAACCTGCACAACTGCGTTTTTGGGCAGCGCCGGATCTTTTCTCACCTGGTGATGCTGCGATAGCGATGCATTTGCATCTGGCCTATGGTGCCGGTGTCGACCTGCAGTCCACCTTGAATTTATTTCTCAACGGTCAATTTGAACATGCCATCCATATAACCGAACCCCATGGTGTCGTTTATTATGACTACATTGTGAAAATACCTGTTGCGAGTTTACAACCTGGTTGGAATGAAATCAGCTTCAGGCCCAGTATGTTACCGGCTAACCTTGGCGGGCAATGCCAACCAATCTTTACCGATAATCTGTTAGTGACCCTGTTTGACGATTCATATCTGAAAATGGATAAAGTAGCCCATTTCACGAAATTACCGAATTTACAGTTAATTGGTCGCACGGGTTATCCTTATACGATGAATCATGATGAAACCAACGTGTCTGTTCAAGTGACCGAGACAGACAGTGCGACCGTCTCCGCCGCATGGACTTTGATGGCAAAGCTTGCCCAGATTGCAAAATATCCGTTACTCCACGCGCAAGTTGGTAATCAGATACATAATGATCGGGATCATCTTATAATCATAGGCCGAGAGGCCACTATTCCTGCGAAACTCAAAGCAGCTGCACCGGGTAGTTTATCAACATCATTATTAAGCAGAATTTCATCTCGGGAGTCGAACCAACAGGTTCCGCAAACAACAGACAAGTTCAGTAAATTTACAGAATGGTTCAAAAGTTCTGCTCCTGATGAGATAAAAGATCAAAATGAGATAAAATTCAGTGGTGATCTGAATAATAGTGTAATTTTATTACAATATGAGTCCCCTTTTAACCGCGAACGTAGTGTACTCATGTTATCCGCACTTAACTCCGAAAGTCTTGCCAGTGAAATTTCAGCGTTAATACAACATAAGACCTGGGGGAAACTGGCAGGAGGTATGTTCCTTTGGCAAACCGAGACGCAATCTGCACAGCAATTTGAATCGGCACAGTCATTTTATATTGGTGATGCCGATCTGCGTTCACGGATTGGGTTTTATTTCTCTGACAGCCCAGTCGCAGCTATTTTGACGATTCTGGTTGGAATATTGCTATTTGTTATCGTCTCGCGTTGGTTGCTCGTACGTTTCCGTCGAAAGCACCACCCGAATGTCGATGACGATGCGTAAAGTATTATTCACTGCGCTGACTATATTAATGCTGGGGGGGTGTGAACGACTAGCATCTAACAGCATTTCAAGCCAGGAATGGTCGAACTACCAATCACATTTTATTAGTCCCGAAGGAAGGGTGATCGATACCGGTAATAGTGGGATTAGCCATTCCGAAGGACAAGGCTATGCCATGCTATTGGCTGTTGCTGCAGGAGAACGCAGGCACTTTGATCGTATCTGGGCATGGACGCAACGCAATTTGCAGATACGTGATGATCATCTTTTTGCCTGGAAATGGGATCCACATAGCTCAAATCCAGTCGTCGATAAAAATAATGCCAGTGATGGTGATCTTTTAATTGCCTGGGCATTATACCGTGCAGCGCAGAGCTGGAAGAATAAATCCTATCGACTTTCGAGTCTGGAAATTACCAAGGATATTCGCAAAAAATTAATCATCAATACAAAGTCAGGGCCAGTCCTACTCCCCGGCGAAAAAGGATTTATTCATAATACAGCGATTACTTTAAATCCTTCCTACTGGGTTTTTCCTGCGTTCCGTGCTTTACAGGAGATGGATGCTGATCCGGTTTGGAACAATCTGATCGATAGTGGCAACCAATTGTTGTATAAAAATCAGTTTGGACAATATCACTTGCCGGCTGATTGGATCGTTTTACGTGACGGCACAGTTTCTTTATCGGAAACACTTTCGTCGCGCTTCAGTTTTGATGCGATGCGTATACCGTTATATGTTTGTTGGGATAAAAAACCTGTACATGCATCACTAAAGAAAATCGATGAGTTCTGGAATATTCCAGCTGTACCTGCCTGGATCGATCTTGGTAACGGAAAAACAGCAGACTTCGGCTTAGTGTATGGGCAACAGGCTATTCGACAATTATTACGGCGTTGCCTTGGAAGTGACAAGCAAAATATAACAAAAGTGAAGACAGAAAAAAATAGGCCTATCGCGAAAGATTATTATTCTTCGACATTATATTTACTGTCACGAGTCGCGGCGCTAGAGGCTGGGTTCTAATATGCAGTTAACAACTTGGTATTGTATCCATGTGATTTTTTATATTTTAATTTACTCAACTTTGGCGAGCGCAGAACCACAGGGCGACCAGTCTACCATCACCGATTATGATGCTTACCGGCAACAGAATCTGGTTATTGATAAAGAAATACCAACACCATCTTCAATAAAAAAGAAACAACTGACCGTTCAGGAACAGCGTGAACAGCCTCTTTGGTCATTGCTGAAAAATGGACAGCTGGATAAGCTGCGTACCGCCATTAAAACTATGCAATCTGATAATCCAGGTTGGCAACCCTCATTGCATCTGACTAAAGAGTTGGGAATTGCAACGCAACGCCAACAAATTAAAGCTGCCATCGAGACTCAGTCGAATAAAAAAATAATCGAGTTGTCGACTCGTTATCCTGATCGTTTTCGCTGTGTTGAGGTTCATCATCTTTGGGCACAGGCTGAAGCCCATATCCAACTTAATGAAACGAATAAAGGAATGGAAGTCTACCGCCAGGTCATTACATCCTGTGCCTCAGCGTATAAACGGCTAGTGACCTTGTATAAAGCTGAAAAATTATTACCGGCCAACAAAACATTGAAGCTGATAAAACTGGAAGATCAGCGTCCGTCGCGCTCGGAATCACTGGAAACCAAATATCAGGATTTGCGTTATCGTCATTATTTAAAAGCTGCAAATCAAAAAAACCTTGAAGTTGGTAATACGCTATTTTACTTAAAACAGATTGAACCACAGATAATCGCTCGACGTGACGCATCGACAGCCCGATTGTTTGCCAACGCTTACCGTCAATCAAACAACGAAGCCAAAGAATTTGCCTGGTTGGAACAGGCTGCAAAATGGTCTGGTGAAGAACAAGATTATCTTCATCTGCTGCGTCACTATCTAGCTAGCGGTGATACAGCCAATGGAAAAAGGCTTATCAAGAACATATCCAATGCAGAATTTGACACAACAGTGCTAAAAACAGAAATGTCCTTGCATGAGGCACGTTACGCATACCAACGAGGAGACTATGATGAGACACTGAACCACCTGCGTGCAATGAGCGGAAATAATGAATCAAATCGTGAAGCAATCCTACTTTCGGCCTGGTCGCATTATCATTTAGGTCTATATGTAACGGCCGCAGATGAATTCGAAATACTTTATCGACAACAACAAGATCAAGCAATTGCGCAAGGTCTGGTCTTTAGTCTCTATCATGCAAAACAATTACAAAAATTTATCGCGCTCGAACAGGAACTGAATGGTCCCTTGACCCTATTACTACCTGAAGATGATGTGATTGCGCGCATGCAAACAGGAAAATCACCGGCCGAGTTACAACTATCGATCAATGATAAGGCACACATACAAATTTTAGATACCAAACATGCAGAATCTAAAGTGACGGCAGCGCTGTTGTCGCGCGGCAAGTCAGGTGATGCTGGAACCAGCCAACTTAGTTTAAACAAGTTACCAGTAATTGATTTACATATTGCGTCGAGCGCCTTCACCGAGTGGAGTTTACAATTAGACAGGGTCACGCTCGATGCTGGTTCACCAGCAACGGGCACACTGATTGGTAGTGACGCATTTGGCAACAGCGGTCAGATGTTTTCACCGACGACGAAGCTAGACAATGGATTAGAAGGCCTAATACGGGTTCAACACCAACAGGGTGAACAAACATGGTTTGCTGGTATTGGCCTGAGTACGACAAATGGAGAAGTAGATGCTAATTTACAAGGCACTATTGGGCTAACAAATTACTCGGCAACATCAGGCTGGCAAGGCGCATTAATAAAAACACCAGTGCGTGAATCAATATTATCTTACTCCGGATTACGTGATCCTTTTTCCGGACAACAGTGGGGCGCTGTATCGAAAACAGCGATTGAAGTAACTGGTTATCGAGCCATTAATAATGCTTGGCAATGGTCAGGGTCGGCGACATTCGCGCTACTCGATGGTGACGGAGTTAAGCAAAACCAGCATCTTGGTCTCTATGCCGCAGCAAGTCGAAATCTGAGTCTGACTGATGCAGAGGAAGTGAATTTTGGCCCTTATCTTCTAGCCCAGACCTATCAGTATAATCTGAGTAAGTTCACACTTGGCCATGGCGGATATTTCAGCCCGCAACAACTTATTCAACTTGGCGTACGTGGACGTTATCTCAGTGCTGAACATAGAGATTATTTATGGCAGACGGATATTGCCATTGGATATCAATATCATAAAGAAGATTCGACTCCCTATTTCCCACTTAATCCAAATAACCAAAATTATGCGGAAAACAGTGACCGTGGTATCGCTACACAATGGGACATCGCCGCAGTAAAAAATATCGGGCAGACCCCCTGGCAAGTTGGCGGTATATTTCGTGGCAGAGCCAGCCCACAGTATAATGATTTTGCAGGAATGATCTTTTTACGTTATCTCTTTACAGATTCGCGGAAAGTACTGCGGCACGATCTGCCTCATGAAATATTTCAAACTTTATATTAGTTTTCAACGGGGCCAGGAACGTTTCCCCGAAGTTAAATCTTAAGTTGAGCTTTTCTATGCATATATGCCGCCATGCTAGACTTAAACAATCCTATACTAAATATGTAGTATATTATCTTAAAAATGAATAATGGTTTTTTAATCGGTGTATCTCTAAACACATCTCCTGTTAGCAAGGAAATCATAGCATCTACTATTCGATATCTGTTATTCGGATTTAAAAATAATAAGCGTATCGCTGGGCTGTTAAAGCGATAAATTAGCCATGAAAATGTTTTTATGCCACGGTTGATTTTTTTTTGATGTCGTTTAAAAGGCAGTGTTGACCTGTTTGGATCCTGCAAATATCTTGACACCGCCTCAGATGCGCTTTCGGCAGAATGCATTGCTACAAAAACGCCAGTAGAAAATATGGGATCTATAAATGCAAATGCATCACCTATAAGCATATAATTTTTATCGTACAACTTCTTTGACTGATAAGAAAAGTTTCCTGTAGCCGTTACTTTTGTCTCTAATTTTGAATTTTGAACCCGCTCGTACAATGCTCCGCATGTCTTGATAGTATTAAGTAAAAAGTCATCTAACGGTACTTTACGAGTCTTCAAATATTCTGGCCAACATACCGCACCAATACTTGTGGTTCCATCTTTTAATGGAATCAACCAAAACCAACCATACTCAAACCAATATATACTTATATTGCCCTGATGCTCACCTTGTCGACGAGTAACGCCACTAAAATGACCAAATACAGCAGCACTATTATGTACTGAATTTTTCTTCTTCAACTTTAATTTAGATGAAAGAAACGTATCACGGCCTGATGCATCAATTAAAAATTTAGCAGTAAATATGTGTTCAGTATTAGAATCATCTTTTGCAACCACAGTAACCTGGTCACTTTTTCTTAAATCAAAATTAACTGCTTGATAACCCTCTAAAACTTCCACATTGTTTTTTTTACTATTTTCTAAAAGGAGATGATCAAATTCAGATCTACGAACCTGAAAAGCAGTAGGATACTCTGCATCAATTGCCTTA
>CAMYMO010000206.1 GCA_947259425.1 uncultured Ectothiorhodospiraceae bacterium
TCGCTGCCGCATAGGGGTCATACTTTGGTTTTGGAATATTATTATAGGCGAGCGATACCAGTTCATCATTCCGCTGTAACTCACACAAGGCATGCGAAAGTTTTTCATCATGCTTTAATGAATCATAGATCTGTATACGTTCGTCTGTTGCTAATTGTCTATCGATAAACGCATTTAAATTTTCATTTTGATCATTTCGATTATGGCTCATTTTACTCTCCATAATGTTGTGGATACGCTATCCGGAAAATCAATATCCTTCAGTTGCTCGCGCAGATTATTACGCGCCCGGCTGACCCGACTCATAACTGTGCCGGTGGGAATATCCAATATATTTGCAGCGGCCTCATAACTAAACCCTTCTATGACAATCAAAGAAAGTATCTCTCGATGCTCTATGGTCATTTTTTGAAACGCATCGGTCACATGGCTCATCACCTGACGGATGTGATGCTGAGACTCTAGGTCATGATCTGTTTGTAAATCGGTATCATGGATGTCAACGTTGGGTTTACGTCGACGCAAGTCATCTCGCCAGCAATTGCGTAACACCTTAAATAACCAAATTCTCAACTCCTCTTCATTTGTAAACTTGTCTGAACTACGTAAGCAACGGGTGATGGTTTCCTGAACAAGATCAGCTGACAAGGCATGATCATGGCTCCATGCATAGGCGACTTTATACAGCTCCTGCCACTTTTCCTGTAAAAACAATTTAAATTGCTTGCTTCGTCCAAACACCCTGTTCGCCTTTTATTGTTCTATATTAATAATACGTTCCAGATGCGAAATTATTCCACGCAAAAGGGAATAAAATGCCACAACAAACGTTTATATTTTATCGGAGCAAACAATCAAATAATATAACTTATTGTTTTTAAAGATAAATGGAGAAGGGTATGGGATTATTCAATCGAAATTCTGTTATACAGATAGTCATATTGTTTATTTTAGCTACAAACGCGACCGCAACGACCAGTCCAAAAAAAACCAGTTCCATGACGATTGATAAGGTTCATGTCTCCAGCTGGAATCAATTTTCGGATGAATTACATCAATTCCATCGCCATCAAACAAAAACCCACAAAATACGGACCGAAGAAGAAATGGGTGGCTACGCAGGACGGCCCAATTTTTATCGCGAGGTTCGCTACTACGATGAAAACTCAAATCGACTCCTGAGCCGTATTCAATGGGAAAATGATAAATCGGATACCATCCATATGATCGAGGTGTTTGTTTACCATGATAACGGTAAACTTAAGAGCGATTACCTGGCTGCTTTTTTACCTGAATATCGAAATGCACCGATACAGACGTTGATTAATATTCACTATGAAAACGATGAGCTGCACAGCTTTCGTCAATTTGACGCATCCGGCGCCAGAATACATGAGCAATGCAAAGGTAACTTTTTTGGAGATCCAATCTTTATTAGCCTCGATGAAGATGATTTCAATTCGACCGAAAAACACATTGTCAGCACCTTAGCCAGCGAGGAGTATCTAACCTGTTTTGAATTTACCCCAAGCATTATGTCTCAATTTAATTCGCCTTTTAATGCCAGCGGATTACAACGACTTCATATTATTAACCCTAACCAGCGCCTAAATGAGGGTATGGTCGAAGCGGATTCAATAGAAAAACAAATACAACAGCTTACGACTCTCATCAACAAAAGCACCAACCCTGGTGAACTATTGATACAACGTGGGCAGGCTTATTTTACATTACAAGACTTTGAACTCGCGGTTAATGATTATAATCAAGCTCTCAAACTGGATGACAGCCTTGATGAGGCCTATTTTGGTTTAGGCATGGCGAAAGGGCGAATGGGACAGGTTGAAAAAGGCATCGCCGACCTGAGTGAATACATATCGCGTAATCCGACCAGTTCACGCGCCTACACCAAACGAGGAGTACGTTACATATGGGCCAAAAAATTAAAGCTTGCTAAAGCTGACTTGCAAAAAGCGATTCAACTCGACCCCAATAATGCCGAAGCGCATGATGATCTCGGCGTTGTTTATGCAAGTGAAGGAAATTATGACATGGCGCTTAAACACTTTACCAAGGTCGTAAAAATCGATCCTTCTTACCAAAAAGGATTTCATAATTTAGCGATGGCTTATTATATTTCGGGAAAGAAGCAACAAGCACTAAGCAGTATAAACACCGCATTAAACATCAGTCCCAATAATAAAAATTCATTGCTTTTGAAAGGTGAGATCGTGGCTGGACTCGGAATGAAAAAAGAAGCTGCCACGATTACCGAGCGTGCGGAATTCCTTCCTGATGGAAATTGGTCTGAACGATTCTCGGTACGTTAAGATAAAAAAAAAGCCACCCGAAGGTGGCGTTGGGAAGAGACGAAAACAAAACTATTTAAACGTAATAAACATCGCAGACGTCCAGACTTTACCATCATCGACTTGTCGTCCTGCGAAATAGACGGGGCGGAATCCATGTGGGCCGTTTTCGGCTTCGACTTGTAAATTGCCCGAGACTTCACGAGGCATCGGTTTATCACTCAGGCGCTCTAATGCCAGGAACAATTCCGTGCCACCAAGTTCTTTTCTCAGCGCCCCACCGGCTAATAATTCTTTACCCGTGATTTCCCATTCAAAGGTCGGGCAATGCACAAAAGGATTTCCATCAAGCGGGTTACCGACTTTTACATACCCATCAATCGTACCTTCGACCTTGATAGTACAGTTTTCCAGGTTAGACACATCGATATCGATGGCATCGGCATCACCGTAAGTATCCGAACGGAAACGAATTTGGGTCGGTCCTGAACGTCCAGCGGTTTCTTCATCATGTTCAAAACCATGTGATTGAAAGCTATTGATCACGCCATTGGTAATGGTGATCGTCCCTTTCCAGTCCGCCCAGCGATAACGATCTTTGATGCGCGCGCCGCCCCAACGCAGACGTATTTTACGATCTGAATAACCGGCTTCTTCCTGTAAATTGCGAGTCCAGATTAAACCGGTATGGTCATAGGCTGCGATCTCATCCCAACCTTCGTCACCTAAAAATCGGTAATTAATCTCCGC
>CAMYMO010000207.1 GCA_947259425.1 uncultured Ectothiorhodospiraceae bacterium
AACCGTTCCGGTTAAACAAATTGATGACCTGGCATGGTCAGTTGAAGTTCCGAATAAATTTGCTAATCAAAAATTCAAACTAGTCCTGGCCGGAACGCGATATTCTGATGTACCTGTTAAAATGGAGTTTGAGCAGCTGCTATCAGTGACAGAAAAATCTCAATCCTTAGCGTTGAAGATTAAAGCTAATGCAAAATTAAAAGCGGATACGTCTAAAGAAATTAAACCTCAAGCTGAACCCACTGAAGATGAAAACGAAAGTGATGAGATAACATCCGAGGATGAAGCGACAGAAGGATTTAACTGGGCCATTGTGATTGCTCTGGTCATCGGTGTGAATGCCATCTTGATTGGAGGTGGCTGGTTCGCTTATCGAAAATGGAAGAAACGTCAAACTCAAGCCCAAGATGAAGTGGCTGAAGAGTTAGCAACATGAATGAGTATTTTGCAGGTTTATTGGTTATCTTTTCCCAGATAGGTGGCGTACTTACGATTATTGCAATAGCAACACTTATTTACCTGGTGATTCGAAAAAATAAAGATAATTGCTTGGCAAAACATTTTGTCGGAAAATTAAAACATAATGAAGGTGCACGCAAAGATAAATTATCGGAAGTTTTACAAAAAGTTCATGAAATGGATGAAGAACTGGCGGAAAAAACCGCTGCAGCGATGTTGACCTGCGAAAAGAAAATCTATAATCGCGCGCTAAAATTATTCCTCGGCCATGATCGTGATAGCTTATCGAACCTGCAAAAAGAAGTAGAAAGTATGGCCGGGGCGTATCGAAAATTAATAGCGTCGGCTGAACAAGTAGAGGTCGCCGGGCGCGGTGACAATCCCAAAGTAGAGGCACAGCTGCGCGCATCTATAAAACAAGTTACGGCCGAGCGTGATAAAGTACAAAAAGATTTAGATGAGGCGATGCTTTCAATGGAAAATATGCTTAAAGAATACACCCAAATGTATTCAGGTGGTGGTGCCAAAAAAGAAGGCGTCAAGCATATTGAAAATGAGCTGACGACACTTAAACAAAAAATTGATGACAATGTAGTTGAAGTGGATGATGATCCTGATACAGCTGAAGCAAATTCTGAAGCTGCCAACGCCAAGGATAGCGAGTCTGATGTTCCAGGTCAGGTCTTTGATTTATCCAAAACTAAAAATTAAAACTACGTCCAAAAAAAACGCCGTCAGAAGACGGCGTTTTTGATTGAGAAAAATATTCTCGTATTAACTAAGCGCATTGCGCAATTTTTTCATTGCATTATTTTCCAGCTGACGAACTCGCTCTGCAGAAATACTGTATTTATCGGCCAAATCCTGCAACGTCGTCTTGCCTTCATTTAACCAGCGTTGTTGTACGATATCCTGGCTACGTTCGTCCAGGGTTGCTACGGCATTAAGTAGTCGACTTTTGTTATGCGCTTGCCATTGGCTGTTTTCGTTTTCTTCGGCAGGACCGTCGGAATGATCCTGTAAAAACATAGCCGGTGCTGAAATTGGGGCATCATCATCATTGTCATCGCGCAGGTCAAAACCAATGTCCATTCCACTCATGCGCGATTCCATTTCAACAACATCCTTGGTACTGACGCCAAGATCTTTCGCGACTTGCTGAACTTCGTTATGACTAAACCAACCCAATTGTTTCTTTGAGCTGCGAATATTGAAAAATAGTTTTCGCTGAGCTTTGGTCGTTGCCACTTTTACAATGCGCCAGTTGCGCAAAATGAATTCGTGGATCTCGGCGCGAATCCAGTAGACTGCGAACGACACCAGCCGTACACCGACGCCTGGGTCAAATCGTTTGACCGCTTTCATTAATCCAATATTACCTTCCTGGATCAAATCGGCCTGTGGCAAACCGTATCCTGAATAACTACGGGCAATGTGGGCGACAAAGCGTAAGTGAGCCAGAATGAGTTGGCGTGCTGCCTCTAGATCGCCATTTTCATGCAGCTTGATGGCAAGGGCTTTTTCTTCTTCAGCGCTTAAAACATCGATTCCTCGAATGGCCTGCATATAGGCATCAAGGCTGCCAGCAGGAACGGGCATGTGCATGGTGGTTGAATTGCTCATCTTTTGTGTATACCTCGTTTATTAGGTTTGATTAATACTAGCACTCTGAATGATAGAGTGCCAATACTGGCAAAAGTTCATAAAAAAGAGGCTATTTTTCAGGCATTTACCCCTAAATTTAGTGGGTAAAGGTCGGTACGGGCTCGGAAAAATCAGGATCTTCGTTCCAGGGAGAGGCGATCGCGCCTTCCTGAGTGTAGATGTAAATACGGTTGCGTCCGCTCTCTTTTGCGGAATAAAGGGCCTTATCGGCCAAGGCAAGAAAGCGTGTGAGTGTTTCATCGGGGTGATCAGCAGTTGATGCCAATCCAATGCTGACCGTGATATCGACGCCTGCGGGCTTCATATTGGCAATATCGTTACGCAGTTGCTCGGCCCTTTCCAGCATTTTGTCAGCATTGAGATTAGGTAGCAGGATACAGAATTCTTCGCCACCAAAGCGGACGACCATCCCATCAGGAAAGGCATCATTCAATTTTTCGCCCAGCTCCGCCAGCACGTGATCACCGGTAATATGCCCGAGGGTGTCATTTATACTCTTGAAGTGGTCGATATCAATTAACATTCCCCAGACCGGCTGGTAGTCGCCATTACTAATATAGGCCTCACCGTTGTCGACCAAATAGCGTTTGGAGCGAACCCCAGTCAGACTGTCAGTAACGGCAATCCAGCGCATATCCTCGGCCTGCTGCTTGAGTGCATCGTATTGATGTTTAATCAGCAACAAGGCGCGCACCCGGGCAATGAGCACTTCTTCAACAATGGGTTTGGCGACAAAATCGTTGGCGCCGGCATGGAAGACCTCGACCTGGGTCGATTGATCGTCCGTGCTGGTCAGGACGAGTACCGGACATTCCTGTTGTGACATGTGCATTTTGGCACGTATCGCATGCAGTAAATCACCGCCGGTCATTTCACCCTCGAGAATGAAGTCGGTGATGACCAGATCGTACTCTGAAAGGCCTTCCTCAGTAACG
>CAMYMO010000208.1 GCA_947259425.1 uncultured Ectothiorhodospiraceae bacterium
GGTCATGGTCGCCGCACCGGTTTCGACTATCGATATGGGTTCTCACTCGGGAGAGGAGATTCCTATTGAATATCGCGATGAATCGGAATTGTTAAAGATCCAGGGACAGCGTGTTGCTCCCGAAGGTGTGTCGGCCTGGAACCCGGTATTTGATGTCACCCCCGCCTGTCTGGTCGATGCAATCGTGACAGAACGTGGTATAGTTGAAAAACCGAACCTGGAAAAAATCAAGGCATTAATGTCTTAAATTAATAATAATCCAGGAAGATATACCTACTAAGCGTTGGAGTTCATATGCAAGATTCTGCTAACAAAGAAGAACGCAGGCGAATGCTGCGTCGTAATTCGGATCAATTTCAAGATGAAATCAGTCTACAGGATCTCTATTTAGTCCTGGTGAAACGAAAGATGACCATCATCCTCACCGTTGCTGTATGTCTAGTTGCGAGTATTTTATACGTCGTGTTCGCGACTAAAATTTACCAGGCTTCAGCAAGAATCATTATCCCAACTGAAGACGATTTAGTTTTGAGCAAACAATTAAAGGAGAAGCTTGAACCTAAACAGATTTTCTCTGAATTTCAAACGCTATTTTTACAGGATGGAACCTGGAATGACTTTGCCGAACAACACAAAAATTGGTTTAAGACCGAACAAGATAGTGATAGTAAAGATTCTGTAAAGAGTAATCCTGTCGAGCTTGGAAAAGATAAAGACTTTGTTGGTGAACATGTTTTGGTGAAATATGATTCAGGTGATATAAAAGACATTAATCCTATTCTTGAGCAATATATTGAGTTTGCCAAACAAAACTATATTGCCCATCTGATTTCAGCTCGCGAACGGCGTATCGCCAGGGAAATTGATCTTTTGAAACAAGATATCGATCAGGCCCGACGACTTGAGATGTTGAAACGTCAGGATGAGATGGCTTTAATTGAAAGCAATCTGGCGATTGCCAAAAAACTGAATATAACCGACAACCGGCAGTTTACGATGAAAGAACAAAGCAAGCTCACTGTGGTGGCCAGTAACATGAATGTACCGATGTATATGCGTGGCACCAAGGTTCTGGCCGCAGAGCTTGAAAGCCTGAAAAATCGGACCTCGGGCGATGCCTTTATTCCTGGTTTGCGCGAAAAACAACAAAAATTGGAGAATTTGCAGGCAATTAAATTTGATGCCAAACAATTTTCACCCTTTATACTGGATGGCACCATTCAAAAAGCGAAAAAAATAAAGCCAAAATCGCGCCTGATTGTGGCCTTAGGTTTGGTGCTCGGAATCTTTTTAGGTCTGTTCATGGCCTTTGTCGTCGAGTTTGTACAAAAAACGCGTTATTCTCAAGCTGGAGAATCCGCCAGCAATCCGTAACTCGACTCTCACGCGAGATATGTTTGGCCTAGTGGGTTAGTAGCATGGTATAATCTCGCCCCTTATAGTCTCTACGAGCGCCTGATAAAAGTAATTAAATAATAACTATGACCGATTTTGCCAAAGAAGTCTTACCGATCAACATCGAAGAAGAGATGCGACAGTCCTACCTGGACTATGCGATGTCGGTTATTGTCGGACGTGCCCTGCCGGATGTGCGTGATGGACTTAAACCGGTTCATCGCAGAGTATTGTACGCGATGCGCGAATTAGGCAATGATTGGAACAAGCCCTATAAAAAATCGGCTCGTGTGGTGGGTGACGTGATTGGTAAATATCACCCTCATGGTGATTCAGCCGTATACGATACGATCGTACGCATGGCTCAACCGTTTTCATTGCGTTACATGCTGGTTGATGGTCAGGGTAACTTTGGTTCAGTGGATGGTGATGCGCCCGCTGCGATGCGTTATACCGAAGTGCGCATGTCCAAGATTGCGCATGAGTTACTTTCAGATATTGATCGTGAAACGGTTGATTTTACCGCCAACTATGATGAAACCGAACACGAACCCAATATTTTACCGGCGAGAATTCCTAATTTATTAGTGAATGGTTCTGCCGGTATTGCCGTGGGGATGGCCACCAATATCCCACCCCATAATTTAGTCGAGATCATTGATGGTTGTCTGGCATTGATTGATGACCCAGCGATTTCGATTGTCGATATGATGCAAATCATTCCCGGTCCTGATTTCCCAACGGCCGGTATTATCAATGGCGCCCGCGGTATTGCTGAAGCCTATGCGACCGGGCGTGGTCGTATTTATGTCCGCGCACGAACCGAGGTTGAAGAAGATCCGAAAAATGGCCGTCAGACCATTGTCATTACCGAATTGCCTTATCAGGTGAATAAAGCAAGATTAATAGAACGTATTGCCGAGCTGGTTAAAGACAAGAAAATTGAAGGTATCTCCGGCAATGGTTTACGTGATGAGTCCGATAAAGATGGGATGCGTGTGGTGATTGAATTACGCCGAGGCGAGCAGGCCGAAGTAATGATCAATAACCTTTATCAGCATACGCAGTTACAGACCGTATTCGGCATTAACATGGTGGCCTTGGTTGATGGCCAACCACGTCTGTTAAACATCAAGCAAATCCTTGAGGCATTTATTCGTCATCGCCGTGAAGTGGTTACTCGCCGTACGGTGTACGATCTTCGTAAGGCTCGTGAGCGCGCCCATATATTAGAAGGGCAGGCGATTGCGCTGGCGAACATCGATGAAGTGATCAAGCTGATCAAATCTGCGGCATCCCCTTCAGAAGCTAAAGTCAAAATTATGGATAAGGCCTGGGCACCTAGTGTTGTTGTTCAAATGTTAGAGCGTGCCGGCACCATTGCTTCTCGACCTGAAGGCTTATCGGATGAATTTGGTCTCATCGATGGCAATTATAAACTCTCCGATACACAGGCCCAGGCCATCTTGGACATGCGATTACATCGCCTGACCGGACTTGAGCAAGATAAAATCATTAAAGAGTATGAAGAGTTTCTGGAAAAAATCGCGGATCTGTTGGATATACTAAATTCAGGCGATCGATTAATGCAGGTCATTCGTGATGAGCTGACAGAAATAAAAGAACTTTACGGAGATGAACGTCGGACTGAG
>CAMYMO010000209.1 GCA_947259425.1 uncultured Ectothiorhodospiraceae bacterium
CGCAACCCACTCAGCACAAAGGAGCTGGTTGGGTTGGTGGAACTGGTCGAAAGAGAAGAACAACAAGCATTCCATAACATGCAAGAGTTGTGGTCGATCCTGGTTAAAGAGACACGTAAAGAGCCAAGTGCACAAACAAGTAGTAACAAACACCGTTAAAAACGAAACATGTGGGTCGGTATCCCCGTCGCGACATTCCTGTCACTATAGTTGCAAGATGGAGATAATGCTTTCATTCATATGTTAAGTTTTAAAATGTAGACGTTGACAAATAAAGACTGCTATAAAATCGAAAAGTCTTAAAACGCAAATGCTACCCGGGTGTTGAGGCCTATTTATTAACAGGCTGCTGCCCTGACGAGGCGAGCAACATCGTTTCTGCTGTGGGTGAAATGAATACGTTTTATTTTTAATTATCTTTTGGTCAGCGCTTGATTTATAAATGATAACCCAACGATCGCTCCTGGCCGGTTTCACTAGTTCGACGCATAACGATGAACAACTGTTTCCGCACTGTATAGCTGTCATTCGTATATTCAGTTCGGATGACCGCTGTTGGCCGTTTATTGCTGGTCGAGAAATTATTTCTAATGACCGCTATGATTATTTGAAACACGATATTTTTAGTACACTGTACGACGTTGTATGAACTCATATACGAATATGTCAGACTAGATATAAGCTACTACAGTTTAGTCTATCCAATGTTTTTATCAGTTAAATTAAATATTCACGGTTTCTTGATTCATTCTGCGGATTATTCTCGCCTTGTGCTTTTAGCAGGCTTTTGGTGATTACTCACTTTTGTTTTCTGTAATTCCTTGTAGTTTTCTTCATCTGGATTACTTTGAATCGCGATATTTAATGTTTGCGGTGTCAATTTGAATGATTGAGCCACAGCGACTAACGATATTTTCTCCAACTCTTTAACCGAAATGTCTTTAACTTCTTTAGATTGAAAATACACAGTAACCTGGGACAGCACACCATTGTTAATATTGAAGCCCACCTGTGTTTCATAACCGTTAGTTTTTTTAATATATTCCTGAACTAAGTTTTGTTTTTCGAACATGCTGCTCATGTCGTCATAGGCATCGCAGGCACCTAGTAACATGAATGTAATTATTAATAATGTCGTTCTAATCATTTTCATCTCAATGGCCTCTTGGTTGATTATTAGCACTATATCAAAGACTTAGATCAATTTTCGTTCTGAATAGAAACCAGAAAAAACAGTATTTATGCCAACTAACATTCTTTTGTATTGTCATTTCAATAACTTATGTGTTTGCAGGTTCCAGTTTTCATTCATTTTATATGACGATGGTGGATTGTATGCCGTCGTTCAATGATGAAGACGAAATATTATAAATATTTTTGAATAGAGTGAGGGAATTAGGCGGTTGCCGGCGCTTAACAGGATATAGGAACTAATCGAGTAACAGCCAGAGAAGGCGACGGGGAGCTAAACGAACCCTGCTATCAATAACCTAATATTTGGAGAAATAAAAATGAAAATTCGTCAATTAATACTACTGGCAACCGCGCTATCAACCCTGGCCCTGGGGGGCTGTGGCTCTCGTGTAGTGACCGATACGACTTCGTTTTACAAGCCGGAATTTAAACGTGAGGGCAGTATTTCGGTCGTTGCCGCGGAGGCCAAGCAGAATCGTTCATTGGAATTTGAGCATTACAAGGCACGCTTTGAGAAAAAACTGGCCAAGGTCGGTTATCAGGTTAAAAAGCAACCTCAGCAAGCCGAATATCTCGCGGTTGTGACCTATGGAATTGATAACGGTAAGACCTCGCAGGTGACGACACCGTTGTATGGTCAGACGGGTGGGGGCACCACCTATAACTCTGGTACCGTCTACAGTGGTGGTCAGAGTGCATCCTATTCAAATACCAGTTATTCGATGCCAACTTATGGGGTGGTCGGTTCGGTATCGAGTCAGAGAACAACCTATTCACGTGCGATAGCACTGGATATCGTCGAGGCAAAAAGTTTTATCCAAGGCGAACCAGTCGTATTGTTAGAGAGCCGAGCTAAGAGTTCCGGACGCTGTAGCCAGATCGTTGAAGTGTTCGATGAAATGCTGCAATCCATGTTTGATGACTTTCCCGGTGTGAGTGGACGTTCGAGACGAACCCAGGTCGATGCGGATGCGAATTGTTGAGTATCGTAAATCAGCAGGTGAATAACACAAAACCACCCTAGGTGGTTTTGTGTTATCAAACAAAAATAAATTATGCGGGTGTTTTTTATTGATATAGAATTTTGCTATTGGAGAGCCGTCGTTATTCAGGGTCAGTTTTTGGAGTCATTTTTTTCACATAACCGGCACAGATGGTCGCACCAATAAAATAAACACTGCTCGATATTAATTCGATAATGGCATAGATACGTTCGATATCATCATTCGACCAGGTTTCGATAATCGCATGTGAGAAGTAGATCAACATGATGTAGCTACTCCAGGCATAGACGTGCGGAATTTTCTTGAGTAGAAAAAACATGGGGGCTATCAGGATTCCGATATACGTAAGGCTGAGTATGGTCGAGTAGATATACTTTGGTGGCGACTGCACTAAATACCAGATGGCCACCGTCATGAGCAGAACAAAATAACTGACCAGGCAGATACGGTGCCAACGTTTAAATTTTTCGTTCATGTTCGTATCAGGTTTTGTTCGAGTAATGCAGTTGCATGTTGGGCGAGCCGTTTGCCGGCGGCCTGGCAAAGATTGATTTCATCCTGGCTGAGTTCTTTATCACTATCAATCCCGGCAAAATGGGAAGCGCCATAGGGGGTGCCTCCGGTCGTGGTTTGGGTGAGTTCAGGTTGATTATAGGGGAGCCCTAACAAAGTCATGCCGTGGTGTAGCAAGGGTAACATCATGCTTAAGCAAGTACTTTCCTGACCGCCGTGTAATGATGATGTTGAGGTGAAGACCGTGGCGGGTTTATTAATAAGCGCACCGGATAACCAAAGCGGACTGGTTGAATCGATAAAATATTTTAACGCAGCGGCCATGTTACCAAACC
>CAMYMO010000210.1 GCA_947259425.1 uncultured Ectothiorhodospiraceae bacterium
ATCGCAATTCTATTTGCGTATATATTTCGTATTCCTATTCCATTTGGCGGGTATATTGGTCCTTTCGGTGAACTAAGCTCCTATAATATTGATGTTTTTAGCGTACTAAAGTCTGTTATTATTGCTTGGATATTTTATGGATTGTTTGGTGGTTTTATTATATTGCCATTATTAGGTGCAGTATCGGGCATGATAATTGGAAGAACATATCAAAACTCTATTAAGAAAAATAAAATGATTGTGCTGTGGGTAACTTTAGTAAGTGCAATACCAGTTTTTATACTTTCAATATTAGATTATATAATAGGCCCGTGGTAAAAAGGCATAGCAAGTCATTCCAGCTGACCGGCAGGGCC
Source organism: uncultured Ectothiorhodospiraceae bacterium (assembly GCA_947259425.1). Taxonomy (GTDB): domain Bacteria; phylum Pseudomonadota; class Gammaproteobacteria; order UBA6429; family Thiohalophilaceae; genus SZUA-24. Next base: position 357 of record CAMYMO010000210.1, read on the forward strand.
ATCACTTGGCTTACCGTGCAAGCCGCGTGCATGCACTGTGCCGGTCGCTGAATTCAAACGCTATAGTAAAACCCTATAATTATAAATTGTAAGTATATAAATTTGATCACAAACAAAGAATATGAAGATTCTCCTGAAAACAATATCACCAAAAATTAGAGAGCTAGGCTTTAAAGGCTCTGGTCAAAATTATTATAAGATAGATAGCGATGTAGTGATGGTTATTAATTTTCAGAAAAGTAGTGGTGGAGAGCAATTTTATATAAATATAGGGGTTCAACCTCTTATTATGCTGGGCGAAGAGAGTGAACCCAAAAAAATTAAAGAATATAACTGCATGTTCAGCGATCGTATAAAGCCACCCAACAATGAATCCGGATGGAAATATGATTTGTCTAGTAAAGAATTAGAAGATTTAATTACTAAAATAGAACATACATATACACATTATTTTGATCTCTTACGTTATATTCGTAGTGCAATAGAATCGAAAAGTATAAATGAATTATTGCAGGAGGCTGGGAAGGTAACGATATACGGCGAGCTAGCACATGCAGAGATTTCTCAATACTGGCACAACATTATGGGCAAAACGTAAAAGCACTTGAATTTGCCCAGTTAGGATTAGAATTATGCAAGCCACAGTCAAAAGGTTTAATCGCCAATTTGGAAAATTTAATTGCATCACATAATAAACGTTAGGTTTATGAATAAACTATACATAACGACAATACTGATTTTTTTGCCTACTTCCATTTCGGTCGCTGAACTCTATAAATGGACTGACGAAAACGGTGAGGTCCACTATGGCGATCAGTCACCAAATGAAGATACGGCACCACTCGATCCTGAAGATTTACCAACCTTGAATAACTTACCTGCGGCGGCTCCCAATACACTTTATACACCGTCAAATAATTATGTCCTAAATAATGGTGAGTACCGTTCTAATCGCCATAGCTTAAGCGCGACATTATTGTTCGATGGCGAACCCATTAAGGTTAAGGCCAAAGAAGATGTTTCCATTTGGGTGCGCGATGAAAGCACCGGTAAATCAGCAAACCTTAACGTTGATTTCAATGTAAAAGAGAGTTCGATTTATGTTGAAAATTTATCGCCCGGAAAATACGGTATAAGCATTAACATTGATAGCAATAAAAATAATCAACGTTTATACCCTGGAGACTACCGGGCCTGGGCTATTTTTAAGATCCGACGAGGCCATAGTATTCAGCGCGATATTAACCTGAGCAAAATAATTCACTTAACAGAGCCGCAGGATAACAATCAGATCATCCAAAAATGGTCGAACCCTTGTAATAAAAAAATGGCACATGCCTCACCCATTACCTTTCGCTGGGAATCGCTGGGTGATCATGTGCAATATAAATACGTAATCCGAAGCAATCCCTGTAAGCCTTTTAAATATGGTGATGTGGTCGAAAGTGGTGAAACAACCGAGACCTCGATTACCCTGAAACTACCGAGAACAGAATGGAATCATCAATACATGTTAACGATACGGGCAATTAAGGATAAGCGAGTGATCGGTAGTTTAATGACACATGGTGATAATGGTTACGGATGGGATTACCGCTTTATTGCCTATTAATGTCGGTAATCCCAATCATACTCGTAACCTTGAAATTAGTGGTTGTTGCCTGGTAAAGAGGGCGGTGCAGGTTGGTTTGGATTGACCGGCTTCACAGAAGTCTTCCAAAGACCATCGGTTGCATAACATAACCACGCCCATTTACTCCAACGTATTACCGCCAGGGCTAACCACAATGCCCACGCCAACATTAACGCGCGATACCAGATAATCGAAACCGACAATACCCAGGGTTGGGATAAGGCATTTTCGACGCGGTCGTCATACCAACTCAGATAATAACTCGTTGACCCGTTCCCGGCGATCTGCATATCGGGATACCCAAGCAAACCTTGATGGATAGATACGATTAATATAATCCCGGCGATAATGGTTAAAATCGCGATACCGATTTGCATGGTATTAAATAACCATGGCTTGAGTTTGCTGGCGGATTGTTGTCGATACGCCAGTGCAAAAAAGCTACCCAGAAAGATTAAAGCCGTCCAAATCGAAATCTGCGTTAAACCGATGGCCAACAAAAACCAATGCCATGATTTTAACGGGATGTTCTTGAAACGTCCTAATCCCACCGAGATCAACGCTAATACGATCAACACTCCCCAGAACAATACCGCAGGCCCGAGTTGCGGGCCACCTACAAACAAGATCCAACGGTCCCGATTCATTTCGATATAGGTCGTATTGTTTGTACTTTCCAGACCAAGCTTAACCTTCGGTGTCGTGAAGAAATAACTAAACGCTTTGCGTAAACGCCAGATAATTTCAATATTCTGCTTACCTGGAATAATCGGCAACGTTAATACCTGTTTCTCAAGCCGGATCGGCATCGAGCGATTATTTATTTTAACCGATTGCAATTCCGTCCCAGCAGGCATGACGAACTGATGCTTGCCACCCTGACTACTGCGAATATTAACCTGTAATTTATAGGCGCTGGCGCGTTTACTGGTTTGAACTTCTAAACGACTGTTATCCACCGTTATCGTTTTTCCCTTGATTCCAATCGGGCGCGTCAGGCTGAAATGCACACTCTCACTCGGCCACGGATGCCATTCGGGTA
>CAMYMO010000211.1 GCA_947259425.1 uncultured Ectothiorhodospiraceae bacterium
CAGATTTTGGTGCCGCCGCCGTTTTGATAAGCACCGCGGTTGCGATGATGTGGCTGGGCGGTGTAAGGGTTGGCCAATTTTCATTACTCGTCATCACGGTATCGTCTGCCGCCATTTTGTTAATCAGAACTTCTGATTATCGTATGAAGCGATTTACAGGTTTTCTGGATCCATGGGGTGACCCCTTTGATAGTGGTTTCCAGTTAACGCAAGCATTAATTGCATTCGGACGGGGAGAATGGATGGGGGTTGGTCTAGGGGCAAGTGTACAAAAATTATTTTATTTGCCCGAGGCACATACCGATTTCTTATTTGCGGTACTTGCCGAAGAGCTCGGGTTGTTTGGTGTTATTGCGGTGATCGCATTATTTACTTTTTTAGTTTATCGCATCTTAAAAATAGGTCGTGCCGCTGAAACACGTGAACGTCCTTTTGCAGGTTATGTCGCTTATGGCATAGGTATCTGGATAGCATTACAAGCTTTTATCAATATTGGTGTGAATATGGGTGTTTTACCTACTAAAGGCCTGACTTTGCCTTTCATGAGTTATGGAGGCAGCAGCATGGTCGCGATGTGTATTGCGATAGGCTTATTAGTAAGAATTGACTACGAAACACGTAAAGAAGATCGAACGATTCAAAAAGGAAAGCGTTGGACATAAGTATGCAGGCTAAGGTTGCATTAATAATGGCAGGTGGAACTGGAGGACATGTTTTTCCAGCACTGGCTGTCGCCCAGGCATTACGTCGCAGTGGTGTAACGGTTCATTGGTTAGGTACGCGAGCTGGAATTGAAGCTAAAGTCGTACCACAAGCGGGGTTTGATATCTCTTATATAGCAATCCAGGGTTTACGTGGGAATGGAATATTACGTTTGCTCCTGGCGCCATTTAAACTGATTTATGCCACTCTACATGCCGTTTTAATTTGTTTTAAATTAAAACCGAATTTCGTACTGGGAATGGGAGGTTTTGTTACCGGTCCAGGTGGCGTCGCCTCTCGACTATTGGCAAAGCCATTAATTATACATGAACAAAATGCGATTCCTGGTTTTACGAATATTGTGTTAAGTAAAATTGCCACACGTGTTTTAAAAGCGTTTCCGAATGCGTTTAAGTCGTTAAAAAAATCATACCATACCGGAAATCCTGTTCGAGATTCAATCCTAAAGTTGGCTACACCAACACAACGATATTCTGAACATGATGAGGCAATCAGGATTTTAATTGTGGGAGGTAGTTTGGGGGCTAAGGCCTTGAACGAGGTTGTTCCACAGGCATTGTCATTATTAGGGTCGGAAAAAAGAATCGAGGTCTGGCATCAGGCTGGAAAACAGAAAGCTGAACAAACCGTGAAAGCATATCAAGCATTAAATCATCAAGCCCGAGTTGTTGAGTTTATTGACGATATGGATTCCGCCTATGCCTGGGCCGATTTGATAATTTGTCGTGCGGGGGCAATGACAATATCCGAGATTTGTGCAGTCGGTATCGCGGCCATATTAGTACCGTATCCATTTGCGGTCGATGATCATCAAACCGCGAATGCAGCTTATCTGGTTGATGCGAATGCCGGTATTTTGATTAAACAAAATGAGTTAACTCCGCATAAATTAGCCAACGAGTTACATAAGTTATTCATTTCCGGTCGTGAACGGTTATTGAAGATGGCAGAGCGGGCGTATGAGTTAGCTCGTCCAGATGCTACTCAGGTAGTCATGCAACATTGTCTTGAGGTGGCACGATGATACAACATGCTCGTCGCATAACGGATGTTAAACACGGCCGTGGTGAACCGGGCATGGGTAGTATTAAATGTGTTCACTTTGTTGGAATCGGTGGTGCCGGGATGAGTGGCATTGCAGAAGTGGTATTAAATTTAGGTTATCAAGTGAGTGGTTCAGATATTCAGAATAGTTTGGTAACCGATCGGCTAGAGGAAATGGGCGCAAAGATATTTATTGGACACTCAGAGACTAACGTTAAAGACTGTGATGTCGTCGTGATTTCAAGTGCAGTCAAAGAAGACAATCCTGAAGTCATCGCTGCGCATGAATTCAGGATTCCAGTTGTGCCACGAGCAGAAATGTTAGCCGAGTTAATGCGTTTCCGTTATGGGATCGCGGTTGCAGGCACTCATGGTAAAACGACAACGACCAGTTTGGTGGCGAGTGTCTTAGCCGAAGGTGGTGTTGATCCAACTTTTGTGATTGGTGGTAAATTAAATAGTGCTAATGCAAATGCCCGACTTGGCAGTGGGCGCTATTTAGTTGCCGAGGCAGACGAGAGTGATGCGTCTTTTATGCTATTACAGCCAATGTTATCAGTGGTAACGAATATCGATGCCGATCATATGGAAACTTATGGCGGTGATTTTGAAGTACTAAAGCAGACTTTCGTGGATTTCTTACATCACCTTCCATTCTATGGTCTAGCGGTGTTGTGTATCGATGATCCGGTTGTAGGTGAGATTATCCCAAAGGTGACGCGTCCAGTGATTACCTATGGTGAACATGCTGATGCAGATGTTCGAGTGAGTAACATTAGTAGTGAAGGATTTCTCACTCATTTTGATGTCCAGTTTAAGGAGAGTGACACAAGTCTATCACTGTCATTAAATATGCCGGGACATCATAACATCATGAATGCCTTGGCTGCGGTCGCTGTTGCGCATGAAATCGGCATTAAGGATGAAGCCATTATCGAAGCGCTGAAACAATTCCAGGGTATTGGACGACGCTTCCAGCATTATGGCGATATAAAAGTTAATGGTGGTAGCGTGATGCATGTTGATGATTATGGTCACCATCCCCGTGAAGTGGCTGCGGTTGTGCAGGCGATACGAAGCGGTTGGCCCAGTCGACGTCTCGTTCTTGTATTTCAACCTCATCGCTATACGCGGACAAGGGATTTATTTGAAGATTTTTGTATGGTGTTATCGGATGTCGATAACCTGGTGTTATTAGATGTTTATCCTGCGGGTGAAACACCTATCAGTGGTGCGGATGGACGTGCGTTGGCAAGGGC
>CAMYMO010000212.1 GCA_947259425.1 uncultured Ectothiorhodospiraceae bacterium
TGAGATCATGATTGGTACCCCGGCGATTCGTAACCTGATTCGTGAAGATAAGGTGGCGCAGATGTATTCGGCCATCCAAACCGGTCAGCAGTATGGTATGCAGACGCTCGATCAATGCCTGCAGGATATGCTGCAACGCGGCATAATCAGTAAACAGGATGCGAAAAATCGTGCCGCCAATAAAGATGATTTTGCTTAATCAGCAATCTATAGCAGGTTAAATTATGGATTTTAATTCACTACTCAAATTAATGGTGCATAAAAAGGCGTCGGACTTGTTTATCACCGCCGGGGTTGCGCCAAGCTTAAAAGTGAATGGAAAGATCAATCCGGTCACCCAGGCGACCTTAACGCCGTCCCAGGCACGTGAAATCGTTTACTCCATTATGACCCCTGAACAACGTCAGGATTTTGATTCACATCGTGAATGTAATTTTGCGATCTCGGCCTCCGGTATTGGTCGTTTTCGGGTGAGTGCCTTCCAGCAGCGCAATCATGCCGGTATGGTGTTGCGTAAGATTGAAACTAAAATTCCAACCATTGAAGATTTAACTCTGCCACCGGTATTAAAAGATTTAGCCATGACCAAACGGGGTCTGGTTATTTTTGTCGGGGCAACCGGTTCCGGTAAATCCACCTCACTGGCTTCGATGATTGGTTATCGCAACAAAAACAGTACCGGTCACATTATTTCGATCGAAGATCCAATTGAATACATCCATCAACACGAAGGTTGTATCGTCACCCAACGTGAAGTCGGACTGGATACCGATACCTTTGAGGTTGCCCTTAAAAATACCCTACGTCAGGCACCGGATGTGATTCTGATCGGCGAGATTCGGACACGTGACACCATGGATCATGCGATTGCGTTTGCGGAGACCGGTCACTTATGCCTTGCCACCTTGCACGCGAATAATGCCAACCAGGCGATGGATCGAGTTATTAACTTTTTTCCTGAAGATCGTCGTAATCAATTATTGATGGACTTGTCACTGAACTTAAAGGCGATCGTGGCGCAGCAACTTATCCCCGCACCGGATGGGCAAAGTCGCGTGTTATGTGCGGAAATCCTGATCAATACCCCGTTGGCTTCTGATCTGATTAAAAAAGGTGAGGTGCATGCGCTGAAAGAGCTGATGGGTAAATCACGTGAGCAAGGTATGCAGACCTTTGATCAGCATCTTTATGAACTGTATCGGGATGGCAAGATCACGTATGAAGATGCGATTAACCATGCCGATTCGGCGAATGGTTTACGTTTGATGATCAAGCTTGGTGAATCAAAGGGCGATGCGGATACGATTGCGCAAGGACTCGATGGCATTACCATTCAGGAAACCGAATAATTACCTCTTTATAAATATGCTAATTTAGGTTTTTCAAAATTTAACAATTCCTTTGTTGAACTCGACAGTTTTTAGTTATCCAACCTATATATAATCTGGCTCGGTGGATTCGCTAGGTTCAGCTGGGTCTCCAGGTAATGAAATGAGTTTGTCGCATTGCTTGTCTCTCAGTTTATATCCCGGTTTATCCACAGATTAATAGCTAAGCACCAATAAGTCGTCATCAAAAATAAAAAAAACATATTTATACCTGACTGCATGTTATTAGCGAAGTTGGGTACTGGAGGAATGTATTATGTTGCGTAAATTCGTTTTTATCGCTTTGTTTAGTCTATCCTGTGTGGTCAACGCAGAAGCCCAAAAAATAACGGGAAAGGTCACAAAAGTGCTGGCCGGTGATCTGATAGTTTTTCAGGACGAAGCCAAAAAGAAATACACGGTCCGTCTGGAAGGTATTGATGCACCCGAGATAGGCCAGGAGTTTGGTCTGAATGCCAGCCAGAAGTTAGATAGCTTACTTGCCTTATCCGACCATCAGGTTGAGATCATGTATGAAAATAAAGATCGAAACGGGCATTTAATCGCGATCGTCTATCCACATCCAAAAGAAAAAGAGACGGCTTCGTTTAATAAAATATTGGTCGAACATGGTTATGCCTGGGCGTATCGAAAGTACTCAATGAATTACGTCAGGGACGAAGAGTCAGCCCGAAAAAATAAAAAGGGCTTGTGGGCTAAATCCGATGCAGTGGCGCCATGGGATTGGCGTAAAGAAAAAAAATAACGTCTAAATAATTTTACTAAAAAGATACTCTATTCTGACCTGGCGGGATCTGTAATATTGTTCCCATCAGGTTTGTCTATATCGAGTTGCCAGATCGGCGAGTCATGATGGGTCAGGTCGACATTGAATTCTTTTTTCACGCCTATAATAAAATCGTTTTTACTTATCTTTTGCCAATCATGCTTACAGCGGGTCGCCTGCTTGGACCGAAAGTGTTCAAGCGGCCCTTTACCATAAACACCACCGTCGTAACTGCTACAGCGAATACATTTATGAAACTCAAGCCTGATCGGTGGCATGAAGGTATAAACCGGCCGGTTATAGGGTGAACGGTAAACAAAAAAATTGAAATAAACATACAGGATCGGGATAACAATAATGGCAACGACAATACTCGCGAGCGTGCTGAGAACCGAACGAATTTTTAAAAACCCGGTTATAAATTTAGCTTTGACCATTAAAATGCCTATCGATTGATATCTTCATATTCCAGGAACGAAACTGATGTGGAATTGGGTTGGCGATTTTTTAAGTCAAAAACGAGAGGGCAATCTAAGCTAATGTAGAATAGTCAGTTTAAACTTAGTTCCATTTTGGTTGGGGCTGATTTGTTTGCGATAGAAATGTACCGGCCTGATTAATCAGCTCCTGTTGTGATTGACTTGCCGGTCCTGATAATGAGCCAACCCGCTTAAGTAGTTCTATTGCCGATTGAGCTTGATCACTGCTAAACGAATCAAGACTGGGGGCAAGTACACCTTTCATATTGTTTTGTAATTCATCACCTTTACCAAGTAGATGGCTGCTCGACACCAGTAAGCCCTGGGATTCTTTGGTGCTTAAATGGAATTCATTTTCAAAGATAGAAAGAATCTCACGTTTTTCCTCAGAACTCATATCACCATCAGCTTTAACCGTGGCGGTTAATAATAATGCGGTGGCTTCTAAAGGACTGGTAATTTTAAAGATGGGGTTTGCATCGTGATGTTTTTTCCATTTTCGTCTGCGGTTCCATAGGAAAGGATTTAACCCGCCCAATGTTACCCCCATTTGAGCCAGACGATGGAGCAGCCATAAGATTGTGACGATGGTACCGAGAACACTTAAAATGATATGCATCACTTACCCCCCAGACGAGAAACAAATTTGAAGAAATCCTACTTGTTTTTATTGGTCGCGCATTAGAATACTTGATTTAAATTAGGGAATAATGTGCGCTGATAGCAGTTTTTGTAATTTATACGCTCAAAAAAATACCTGTTCTGCATTAAACACGGGTCCATCAACACAAACCCGTTTCATTGCTGGGCCGTCCTCGGTCTCGATTTTTACCGTACAACCCGCACAGCCGCCGACCGCACAAGCCATGTGTTCTTCTAACGAGACCTGGCACGGGAGTCCGAATTCTTTTGCCAGTTGCGCGACGGCTTTAAGCATGATGGTTGGTCCACAACTAAATATCTCAATCTGATCTCGTTGTTCCCTATCTAATGCCGTTAAATATTGTCGTGCCAGATCAGTGACATAGCCATCAAAGCAACCGGGGTAGCCCTGGGTGCTGGTCAGGCGGGAGGCGATGCCCCAATCTTCCAGCAATGGCATACAGGCAATCGTGCCATCAGGCATGCCGGGTAACATGATGGTCGAGGGTTTGGGGGTGAATGGGAACGGGACTTCGGAACCCATTATCACAAACGGGGTAAATTCGTTTTGCGTGCGCATCTCGTCGGCTAAATAAATCATTGGCGGAATGCCAACGCCACCCCCGATCAAGAGTGGTCGCTTGCGATCAGCATGAAGTTTGAACGGCACGCCAATCGGGCCAAACAGGTCGAGCGTCTCGCCAACCTTACGGAGTGATAATAACCGGGTTCCTTCACCAAAGACCTTGTATAAAAACTCTACCCAACCGGCATCTTTATCGACTCGCATAATTGAGATTGGACGACGCATGGCCAGGGAAGATGCACACTGTATATGCGCAAAACTACCGGCCTGAGCGTGACTTGCGATTTTAGGCGCCTGTACCCGCATGATGTATTGGTCACCTGCAAAGCCATCGTGATTTAGGATCTCGGCTTGTTCAACAAAGATTGTATCTCGATGGGGTTTTTTATTCGAAGCATGCATTGCTGTTTGATTCATGACGCAGTATCCGCATCGTATACAAGTTTACCATCGCAAATCGTTTTCATAATTTTGCCCTGAAATTCCCAGTTTTCGAACGGGGTGTTTTTGCCTTCGCTCATTAAGTTCTCTGCTTTTAAGATCCAATGTTTTGTTGGATCAAAGATCGTGATATCTGCCATTGCACCCACGCCCAGGTGGCCCGCATTAATACCCAGGATCTCAGCCGGGGTCGTCGACAGTCGATCAACTAATTCCGTCATATTTAACAGGCCATCGTTAACCAAACGTAGGCTCAACGGAAATAGCGTTTCAATCGAAGATATTCCGGGTTCGGTTGATGCAAACGGCGCCAGTTTGGCATCAACATCGTGTGGTTGATGATCGGAACAGATGGCTTCTATTTGTGAGCTGGCGACGGCATCGCGCAAGGCCTCACAATCACGTTGGGTACGCAGCGGTGGTTGTACATGACACAGGCTATTGAAATAGCCGATGTCCATTTCGGTTAAATGAAGTTGATGGGCGGCCACATCTGCAGTTAGATCAAGACCATCGTATTTGGCGCGGCCTATCATTTGTACCGCACGGGCGGTTGATAGGTGGCAAAAATGCACACGCGCACCGGTTTGCTCAACCAGCATTAAAAAGTTTGCCACGGCCTGGGTTTCAGCCGCTTCCGGGATACCTGTCAAACCAAGTCGAGTGCTGACAATGCCTTCATGCACGCAGCCGTTATTCGCCAGTCCTTCATCTTGTGGGTTCAGAAATACGGTCATGTCGACACTGGCGGCGTATTCCATCGCTCTGCGTAAGACTTGAGGGTTTGGGATGCCGTGCATGACATTGCTGACACCAATACAACCGGCATCCTTTAAATGGGCCATCTCGGATAAATGCTGACCTGAAAGGTCTTTTGTTAACGCACCGAGGGTATAGACCCGGCAAAACCCGGCTTCTTCATTACGTTGGTGAATGAGTTCGATGACGGCCGGGTTATCTAACACGGGGTCGGTGTCAGGCGGCATACATAAGCTTGTTACCCCACTTGCCACGGCGGCTCGCGTCTCAGATAAGATAGTGCCTTTATGTTCTTGTCCTGGTTCGCGTAAACGCGCGGATAGATCGACAAAGCCCGGACTCACAATTAACTTATCGGCATCGATGATGGTATCGGCTTTAAAGCCATCAGGCGCATGTTCGATGGCAATAATATTTTTATCTTTAATAAAGATATCGCAGCGTTTATTGACCTGGTTGCGTGGGTCGATGACGTGGCCGTTGGTGATCGCAATCTTCATTTAACTTTCCTGTTTACGACCCAGGGCGATGGACATAATGGCCATGCGTACGGCGATGCCGTTGGTAACTTGTTCAAGTATCACGGACTGGGGTCCATCCGCGACCGAAGACTCGATCTCAACCCCGCGGTTAATCGGTCCCGGGTGCATGACGATCGCATCCGCTTTGGCTAAACGTAATTTTTCTTCGGTCAGTCCGTATTGAGAAAAATATTCTGCTTCACTCGGTAACATCGCACCTTGCATTCTTTCCCTTTGCAAACGGAGCATTATGACAACGTCGACGTCTTTGAGACCTTCGCGTAGGTCATGATAAACATGTACGCCGAGTACGTTGGCATCACGTGGTATTAATGTGTGCGGTCCTATCACTCTGACTTCCGGGACACCCAGTCGGTTTAAGGCATGGATCTGGGATCGCGCAACCCGCGAGTGCATGATGTCACCGACGATGGCAACCGAGAGGTTATGGAATTCCTTTTTATGGCGGCGGATGGTGAACATATCCAGCATACCCTGGGTTGGGTGAGCATGACTGCCGTCGCCGGCATTAATGACGCTGATATGAGGTGCGACGTGTTCTGCGATGAAGTGGGCGGCGCCACTTTGATTATGCCGAACCACAAACATGTCGCTGTGCATCGCTTCAAAGTTACGCAACATATCCAACAAGCTCTCGCCTTTACTGGTTGATGAGGTATTAATGTTGATATTCAGGACATCAGCCGATAGGCGTTTGGCAGCCAGTTCAAATGTGGTACGGGTACGGGTGCTGGCCTCAAAAAATAAATTAACAATGGTCTTGCCTCGCAGTAGCGGTACTTTTTTTACCGTACGGGTGCCAACCGTTGAAAAGTTTTCGGCGGTGTCGAGGATGTCGATTAGGGTTTGTTTTGGGAGATCTTCAATAGTCAGGAAGTGGCGTAGCTTGCCGGTGTTATCAAATTGAATATTGCTTTGCTTCACGAAGTCTCCTGCACTTCAAAACTTAGTGGTTCCGGGCCGGTCAGTTTGATGTGTTCATCTGGACCTAGCGGTAATTGTACACCAGTTACGTCTGCACTGATGGGTAATTCTCGTCCATCTCGGGCCACTAATGTCACCAGCATCACAGAAGCAGGGCGGCCATAGTCATAGATTTCATTTAAGGCCGCACGAATGGTTCGTCCGGTGTGCAAGACGTCATCAACCAGGATGATATGCTGGTCATCAATCTCAAATTCAAGGCTGGATGGGGTGACCTGTGGATGCATACCAATACGGGTAAAATCATCCCGGTAGAAGGTGATGTTGAGTGTACCCAAGGGGTGAGTTAGGCCAAGGGCTTGATGTAATATTTTTGCGATCCAAACCCCGCCGGTATGAATTCCAATCATGCATGGGTCAGTGATGCCGCGCTGCGATAACAGGGTTTGCAGCTGCGCGATCATGTTCGGTAGTAGTTCTTCGGGAGCAGGAATTTTCGACATAATGGTTATGGTTTTAGTTTGAAGTAGTTTGCTGTGAGTTTAGCCAGGATTGTAAAATGATTTGTGCAGCCAGTTTATCGATTTCAGCTTTGTCCTGTTTTTTCTGTCTGGATTTCGATCCTGTTGCTAATTGTGCCTCAGCTTCAACCGAGCTTAAGCGCTCATCAATCCATTCAACGGATAGATTGTAACGCTCTATGAGCTGATCCCCAAATGCTTTTACCTCATCATGCAGGGGATGAGGTCTTTCATCCATATTATGTGGCATTCCGACCACCAATATTTGCGGCCGCCACTCTTTGACCAGTAAATCAATACCTTCCCAGTCAGGGCCATTTGAACAGGTAAGGGTGATGAGGCCTTGAGCGGTGTGGGTGATCTCCTGGCCAACGGCAATACCAATCCGTTTCTGGCCGTAGTCAAAGCCTAATAGGGTGCGACTGCTCATAGACGGTTAGTTTATGCGTGTCCAATATCGGAGGAAATGTTTTCCAGCTCAATGCCGAGATGATGAGCGGAGGCAGTCCAACGTTGTTCGATTGGGGTATCGAATATAATGCTGGAATCGGCCGGTCCATTTAACCAGGCATTGGCCGCCAGTTCGTCTTCTAGTTGTCCAGCACCCCAACCGGCATAACCCAGGGCGATCAGGAAGTCTTTGGGACCGGTACCCTCGGCAATGGACGTGATAATGTCTTGTGACATCGTGATGGCAATGTCATCGTTGACGACAATACTGGCTTCCCATTCGCCGATTTCACGATGTAATACAAAGCCACGATCAGTTTGCACGGGACCACCCTGATATATGGGTATGTAGCCGGTGTCTTGCTGGATGTTTGTGATCTGCAGATGTGAGAATAGCTCTCTAATATCCAGGTCCAGTGGGCGATTGATGACTAAACCCATTGCTCCTTCTTCATTGTGATCGCACAGATAGGTGACCGTTTTCGAAAAGTTAGGGTCATCGAGTGCCGGCATGGCAATCAGAAATTGATCGCTGAGAGAAGATGATTCAACCATAGTATTGAGTATCGGCAACAATTTCGATATCGACAAGTTTCGTTGTGAAAATAGGATGGATTAATGTTGTCATGTTTAACGATATCATTTGGCTGGTTAGCGCACAGAGGTGGAGACACCTTTTACCCGAAAATTCCACACCAATGAGATATGAAGAACATCCGTATCTTTTAGAATTTCTTTTGTCAGTGGTGGGTAGGGGGCGGCCATCTGGACAATTTTTTTAGCCGCATTGTCGAGCACGGGTTTACCGGAAGAGCGAATAACTTTAATGAGTGATATGGAGCCATCCGGATTGATGGCGACATCCAGTAATAAGTCACCACTAATAATTTCCTCGCTGGCGGTTTTCGGATAATTGAGTGTCCCGACGTTTTCAACCTTATCGCGCCAGGCTTCAATGTAACTTGCAAAGCGATATTGCTTCGCATTGGTGCCAGTGACGTAGGTATGGTGTGGCGTATGTTGAGAAGCTTTTTTGAGTTGTTGTATCTCGGCTCTGAGGCGTGCGAATTCACGGCTGCGTTCGAATAATTGCGCGGCCTTTTTACTGTTCGTCTCAGTCGGAATGTCGCGTTTAAAGTCTTTGCTGTCTTTGGCAAACGGCGAATCCTTTGCGGTCATTAATTCTTTTTGTTTTTGTTCTTTAATTAATGGCGGCGGTGAGACATCCAATTGGCTATCCGGCGCGAGGCCATCTTCAGGAGTAGGCCGTGTATTTGAAAAAGGGCTGCTGGGTCGGACGCGTTCTTCAGTGTTGCCGCCGCCTTTTTGGTTGGCCTGGGCCAGGTAATCGGCTTCCTCAGGGGCCTCTTTGGAATGCGAATGAACCAGCGTGATTTCCATGGTTGGCATATTGTTTTGTGGAAGTAGATCTTCTATATCAAAACTCACCCCTAAAATGATGATGGCATGAAACGCAAGTGCGATAAACACCATTAAACCTAGGCGGTCGAATTGATGCCGGTTGTAAAATTCGCTGGTTAGCTGTTCCATATCAGTACTAGTTTACTCGTTAATTTAATCTATCAACAATATTATATTTGTTGGCTTAGGTATCAGACAAATTATAGCGGTATAGATTCCAACCCGGGTTAAATTAGATGAAAAATGTGAATTTGTTAAAAGTTTTACGGAATTGATACAACCGATATTTCCAAATCAGGTTTTCTGAATTTAATTCGATCATTTAACGCCTTGGTGATATGGATTTTACCATCGCGGTCAATGAGCATCGCTTGTTGGATATTCATGTCTTTTGCGATGGACAACCATTGTTTGGGGCCGGCGATAAACAAGGCGGTTGCTGCGGCATCAGCCAAGGCGGCATCATGATGTACGACGGTGACACTTTGTGAATTTCTTGCTGGATAGCCGGTGCGTGGATCTAAAATATGGTGGTAGCGTTTGCCAGCCTCAATGTAAAAACGCTCATAATCACCGGAGGTAAAGACGGCTTCGCTATCCGTTGTGATCAAACTCGCGATCACGCCTTCACCTCTTGGATCCCGAATGCCAATGTTCCAGGGTCCGTTTGCACCATGGCCGATGACTTTCAAGTCACCCCCTGTATTGATGCTGGCGTGATGTACCCCCATCTTTTTGAGATGATCCATGATGACATCTAAGGCATAACCTTTGGCGATGCCACCAAAATCCAGTTTAACCGCTGGGTTTGTGTTCTTCACTCTAACCCCGTTTATCGTTATGGTTTGCATTGATGGATTGAGCTTAATCAGGGCTTTGATTTCATTATCGGTCGGTGCTGGTCCCTGCGGGGTAAGCTCTTGATGATATCCCCAGAGTTTTATTAATTTTCCAATTGCAGGATTAAATAAGCCCTGGCTTTGCTGGTAATATAATTTTGATTTTTTCATTAACGGAATCAGTGAAGGATTCGAGGTAAATTCGCCGGTGGCTTCAAGTAATAAATTAATACGACCGGTTGGTCCGGCTTTAAACGGGTGAAATGCAAAATGAAAGTACTTAAGATCCTCGCGAATGGTTTTCATGACTAACTGTGTTTGTTCGGGTGGGACATTGATAAGACTGATTTCAATGATCGTGCCAAAGGCCAGAACATTGTCATGATATTCCGTTGGTTTTGATTTACAGCTGGGCAATAAAAAACCGCAAGCCAGAATTAAAGCGATGTTTTTAATGTTTATCGTCAGCACTTTATGCCTTAACTTTTGCTTCTATCTTGTCCATCAAGATTGCGCTGATGTTTAAATCATAGAGCGTATCCAGTTCACGTATGCAGGTTGGGCTGGTTACGTTCACTTCCGTTAAATAATCTCCGATTACATCGATACCGACAAAGATAAGTCCCATTTCTTTTAAGCGCGGCCCGAGTTGTTGACAGATCCAGTGATCTCGTTCACTCAGCGGCACACCTTGTGCTGTTCCGCCAACTGCCAGGTTGGCTCGTGTTTCGCCTTTACCCGGGATGCGGGCTAAGGCGTAAGGGACGGCTTCACCATCGATTAATAATATTCGTTTATCACCGTTAACAATTTCGGGGATAAAACGCTGAGCCATAATTAATCGCTGCCCCTGTTTGGTCAGGGTTTCAATAATGACATTAATATTGGGATCGTCATGTTTGACGCGAAAGATAGATTGTCCACCCATGCCGTCGAGTGGTTTTAGAATGGCGTCCTTTTGCTCATTGATAAAATGTTTAAGTGTTTCCGCTGAGCTGGCAACCAGACATTCTGGAATACATTGCGGGAATTGCAGGGCAAATAATTTTTCATTCGCGTCTCTTAATGACTGAGCCTTGTTGACGACCAATACGCCAGCTTGTTCTGCGGCTTCTAATAAATAGGTCGCGTAGATATAATCCATATCGAATGGAGGATCTTTTCGCATTAAGATCACATCTAATTCATTTAACGCGATGTCCTGTTGCGCAGATAGCTCAAACCATTGTTCCGGATCGGTTTTAACCTGCAGTGGCTGGACTCGTGCGCGGGCCTCCGCTCCGTGCAGATAAAGATCGGTAGGGAGCAGGTAATAGATTTGATAATCGCGGTGCTGAGCCTCAAACAACATCGCCAAGGTCGAATCTTTTTTATATTGAACGGACTCAATCGGGTCCATCACCACCGCTAATTTCATAACTGGTTTCGATGCCTGATATTAATTATTTGATTGAGCATACTCGCGCGCTGCAGCGAGTAAGGCAAGACGTGCAATGACACCATAGGCGTAAAATCGATTCGGGTTGGCATCGGGTGCTTTATTTGAATCGGGTAAATTGCAAGGTTCGGCAAAGGCCAACGGCTGAAAATGCATGCCGGGTGCATTCAGGTTTTCATTAATGCCGCGGTCAGTATGGACTCGATAAAAACCACCGACAACAAAATGGTCAATCATATAAACAACGGGCTCGGCGACGGCCTGGTCGTCACCCCAGGTTTCAAAGGTATAGACGCCTTCTTGCATGATCACTTTACTGACGGTTTTACCACTTTTCGCTGAGGCCATTTTGTTGCGCTGTTTACGATTGAGTTCCAGCAATTCATCCGCGTTGTGGACCGTCATGATGCCCATACCGTAGGTACCGGCATCGGCCTTGACGATGACAAACGGTTTTTCATCAATACCGTATTCGTCATATTTAGACTGAATATCGGCTAGCAGACGCGTGACATTCTTACGCAAACAGTCTTCACCTTCGCGTTTGGTGAAATTGATTTCGCCACAGTTTCGGGCCAGTGGATTGATTAACCAGGGATCGATATCGATTATTTTTGCAAACTCTTCGGTAACGGTTCGGTATTCGGCAAAGTGCTCAGACTTCAGTCTGGCCGCCCAACTCAGGTCCAATGGCGGAATAATTTTTTGGTCTAGATTCTGAAATAGTTCAGGAATCCCTGCAGATAAGTCATTGTTTAGTATAACAACGCAGGGATCGAAGTCAGTGAGTACTAACTTATTACCCTCACGAATTAATGGATCCATAGTCAGTTTTCGCCCAGAAGGCAATATAAATTGTGTGTTTTTTTCAAGATCCGCTAGCATTGAGCCGATACGTACCTCGAAACCGGCTTTATTAATGATTTCCTGTAAAGTGGCGATATTCTCTAGGTAGAACTGATTACGCGTATGGTTCTCTGGAACCAGGAGAACCTTGGCCGCTTCAGGGCAAATGCGTTCAATGGCTGATTGCATAGCCTGAATGCACAAAGGCCAAAAGGCGTCATTTAAGTTGTTAAAACCGGCTGGAAACAGGTTGGTATCAACAGGCGCCAGTTTGAAACCCGCATTACGCAGGTCAACTGAGGCATAAAATGGCGCAGGAGTTTGTAACCACTGACTTCGCAACCAGGTCTCTATCGCGGACTGGTGATCCAGTAAATGAGATTCCAGCTGGCGTAAAGGACCCGATAGGGCCGTTGTCAGGTGAGGTACGGCGTGCAAATGTTCTATTGGCATAAAGGCGAGTGTCTTTTTGTTGTGCTTGACTAGTATTAGTCTAATACATAGGGACCAAAGTGTTGATAAACAAGTTTCGAATTGGCTAATTATCAACCATGTCGATCTATTTTAAAGACCTTACTTGACAGGCGCCCAATACAAAATATCCTATATAATATGGATACTTATAGATTGTTCTTCAAATCTATGTTAAATATTGATGAGAAGAACAATAACGAGTAGGTTGTGAGTTACGCTTGCCAGAATTCGGGCAATATTTAAACCAACCTAGTGACGATTCACATAAAAAGGATAACCGCGAGTGTTAGCAGAGAAGGCTATGGATGATGAATTTCAAGGCCTCAAAGTGATGGTCATCGATGATTCCAAGACCATCCGGCGGACGGCCGAGACTTTACTTAAGAAAGTTGGCTGTGAGGTCATTACCGCGACAGATGGCTTTGAAGCATTGGCAAAGATTGCTGATCACCGGCCGAATATTATTTTTGTCGATATTATGATGCCGCGTTTAGATGGCTATCAAACGACTGCACTGATTAAGAATAACAAGGTTTTCAAACGAACCCCCGTGATTATGTTATCGAGTAAAGATGGTTTATTCGATCGTGCGCGCGGACGAATCGTCGGTTCAGAGCAGTATCTGACAAAACCATTTACGAAAGAAGAGTTACTTGGAGCGATAAAGAAACATGTCGCCAGGTCATAAC
>CAMYMO010000213.1 GCA_947259425.1 uncultured Ectothiorhodospiraceae bacterium
TTTTCTTCGGCCTGTTGGGCGAGCAGATCCAACGCATCACCAATGCGACCATCCATAATTTTGGTACCAATTTCCATTTCTTCGAGCGGTTCCCACAGGCCGTCGGAACATAACATCAATATATCACCCGCGTGTAAGGCAACCGCATTACTGACCGTCACCTCGGGAACACCTTCACTCAGTCCAATGCAGCGGGTCATATAATTTCGCAGCGGATGTGACGCGCGTTTGTCATGACTGATTTCACCCTTTTGATATAACTTTTCGACATACGAGTGATCCTTGGTCCGGTAAATAGGCACGCTGCCACGAAACAAATATAAACGACTGTCACCGACGTGCGCCCACCAGGCTTGCCCTTCCTGGATCAAACATAACACCGCAGTGGTGCCGGGGTTTACTGGTGGATCCTGTTTCTGTCCCTCATCGATAACGGCAAAATGGGCACGATGTAATGAACTGGTTAAAAACTCTTTTGGTTCCGTAATCGGCAATGTTGCCTTTTGAAATTCACTGGCGACCGTATCGACCAGGACCTGTGCCGCGACTTCGCCACCGGTACGACCGCCAAGGCCATCGCCGAGCACCAGCATCACGGTATTGTCACGCTCCAATGCGGCGATTCGATCCTGATTGATGGACCGATTACCTAAACGACTGCTTTTGCCAATAACGTATTGCATTACTAAAACCTGAATAAAGATTTTTTCGATTGTGTTTTTTTGCCGTTCAAGGCATCGACTAATTTTTCGACCGATTGTGGACGCAATAAGGGATCGACTTCCATCGCCCAATCGACCGCCTCCAGCAAGTGAGTTGCATATTTTTTCTTAAAGGCGCTGACTGCAGGGCGCAATTCATCTTTCTCTCGGCGTGCGGGTGAGGCAGGGGGGGAGGCGCCTTCGATGCAAGCTCGCATCGTCGCGCCAATCGCGTAAATATCGGTCCATGGACCAACATAACCTCCGGGATCCAGCTGTTCGATCGGAGAGAATCCTGGGGTGATAACCTGATTGGGTTGGAATTGGCGGGTCTGCATCATTTCATGCACCGCACCGAAGTCCAGTAATAAAGGATTTGCCCCTTGCCGCAGGTGGATGTTGCTGGGTTTGATGTCCAGATGAAGCAGGCCCTTACTATGAATCATTTGCAGACCATCTAATAAAGGTAGAAAAACCGCCATGACAAATTCTTCACTTAGGTTGCCTTTATGCTTTCTTATATAAGCCTGCAGATTGGCCCCTTCTTCATAGGCCATGACCATATAAACAGTACCGTTTTCGCGGAAAAAATTGATTACGTTGACGATATTGGGGTGTTTTAGGGTGGTTAAGGTACTGGCTTCCTGGAAGAACAGGCGTCTACCGTGGGCAAACCGATCGTTTAGCTGCTCCGAGGCCGGAATGACCGATAGGTTCTCATTACGGGTGGCCATGCTGCTGGGCATGTATTCTTTGATGACGACCCCATCACCCCCGTTATTTGGGGTGGCCAGGTAGACAATGCTGAAACCACCACCGCCCAGGACATGCTCAATGGTAAATTCATCAAGTTGGGTGCCGGGGGGGAGTGCGTTCTCAGGAATGGCCATGCTTAAATTCTGGTTTGTATCGCTATTGGTTAATTTATCTTCTCATTTACGCTAATAAGCTTATCACACAAATTCTCTATTGGGAGTGTTGTGACACCTATTTAAGTCGGCTACCCTGTTGCAAACATTAGTTATTGATTAGCATAAATGGTGCAAAATGATTAGAAGTATGACGGCCTTTGCCAGGCAGGAAAGTGCCGAAGCATGGGGGGTATTGACCCTGGAGTTGCGTTCGGTAAATCATCGATACCTGGATGTGTCGCTGCGTTTACCGGAAGAGATCCGTGTCATAGAAACTAAGTTACGAGAAGGCATACAAAAGGGATTAAGTCGCGGCAAGATCGATTGCACTGTTCGTTTTCAACCACAGCAGATGAGTGCAGATGATATTCAGCTGGACGATAAACTGATACAACAGTTGGCTGCTGCCAGTCAGCAAATTGAAGATCATTTTCAACAGACCCGCCCGGTCAGTCCACTTGAAGTTATGCGCTGGCCTGGCGTGTTACAAACACCTGAAGTCGAAGCCGATGTATTACACAAAACAGCCCTGAAATTATTAGATGCGGCATTAAAAGAATTAGTACGGGGTCGAGAAGGTGAAGGCGAAAAACTCAAACAAATTATCGAACAACGTTGTGATGGTATTAGCGACATTGTTAAAGAAGTATCGGTTTTAATTCCAGAGATAAAGCAAAGTTGGCGTGAACGATTAATGGCTCGACTGGAGGAAGTTAAGGGCGAATTAGATGAAGTACGTTTGGAACAAGAGCTGGCTTACATGGCGCAAAAGATCGATGTCGATGAAGAGATCGATCGGTTAAACACCCATGTCGAAGAAGTAAAGCGCGTTTTACAACAGAGAAAACCCGTTGGCCGCCGTCTGGATTTTTTAATGCAGGAACTTAATCGAGAAGCGAATACCTTAGGTTCGAAATCAACGGATGCTCGTACCGGAACCGCCTCAGTCGATCTAAAAGTTTTAATCGAACAGATGCGCGAGCAAGTGCAAAATATTGAATAATAGATTTAGTCTAGATGCGGTATGAAATTAACTAAATTTTTAATGGTCTTGAGTGCTTTATTTATCCTGAGTTGTACGGAAAAAAACAACACGGATAAAACAGATGCTCAACTGGCGGTGCGCTTTCGAACCGCAATGAATGTGAATGATGTAACTACGTTGGTTAATCTTACTCAGCTTCCATTTACTACGATAGAGCAACAATGGGACAGCGCTAAAGATGGCTCGGGTTTTGTGCTGGGTGAACGCAAAATCACACGCATAGAACAAAAGGAAGCTTTATTAAGTTTTTATAAAACCATCGTACCACGGATTAATATTGAAGCGGAGCAGGGACAATTCGTGTTGGCAAGTGAATACGATAATTTAAAAATAGAATTGGCTGAGTC
>CAMYMO010000214.1 GCA_947259425.1 uncultured Ectothiorhodospiraceae bacterium
ACCCAATCAGTTGTAGCTGTATCAGAACGATCTACCTAAGTAATGAAAACCAGATGATTAACTCATCTATTATTCAACTGTAGTAGATCTGACTTAACCTGTAATTTTACAATTAGGTTTTTGAGACAATCTGACAGGTTGTAGGCTATTTTTAAATTGTACTTACAACCCGCTATCGTCACGTCGGTCTGTATTAACCTCCTCTATTCCATCTTTATAAACCTGATTATCGATATATTTTATTTGAAGTGAGGCATCTTCCTTATTAATTTTGCTAACCTTGCAAGTAAGATTTATCTCTTTTTCATTTTGCTTTACTGTGTATACATTATCTTTCGCGACTATTTTTCCGTAAATCTTTTCAAGCGTTTCTTTTACTTTAATCAATTCCTCGGCACATGTTTTAGTGGTTTGTTCTTTTTCAGCGTAGATCCTGAATATTTTATTTGTTCTGGTGGTGACCAGTATGGCGTACTCGTTGAAATGCTCATTTTTAATCGGTGGCTCGATGAAATATAACATCCCAATCTTGGTGCGTACTTTCTCGGATTCTAACTTTTTGTCAGGCTCGTCACCCAGTTTAATCCCAAAGGCACCCTCTATCGTTTGCACTTCAGCATGCACACCCTGAGAAAATAATATCATCAGCATAGTTATAAAAAAAAGTTTAATCATCGAACACTCCTAACTTATTTATTTAAAACAATCCAGACGTATATTGATAAGGTACCGAATGTTTAACCATTTTAAAAACTGGGTAACCCAGATAGATAGCCCACTGGCGCATCGAATCGATCGATCATCGGAGCTATTTTTTCTTTCAGGCCCAAATCCATTGTATTTATAAAATCACCTTGATGCTGCGCATTACTCATGATGTAACTATGGCCGTTGATATTTTCGACCACCTGTAAACCAGTTACTTCTGAACCGGCGACAGCCGATAAAATGCGTGCTAGTTTTCCAGTATCAACGTGGTAGGCCCATAAAAAATTATTCACATGATAATTACTATCTTCACCGATGAATAATACTCGCATTTTTTCTGAAAAAAAGATATTGTCCGGGTTTGCTATTCTGTCAACCGATGCCGTGTTACCGGCCTCATCCTGGCTGATATCCTTTCCAACCACGAGTGCCTGCATAGTTGTCGCAACATAATCACTATTGATTAGGTTTCCATCCGTATCTTTTTGCCCCGTGCTCACCGCTAATTCATATACGGCCCCTGCTTTGATTTCATCGAGGTCGATATCATCTGCGGGGGTATTGATGGTTTTTAACATGCCTTTACGGATTCGGGACATGGCAATATATACTTTTTTATCCTTTTCATTGACAGCAACGCCTTCCATTTTATTAAATTCGGTTGTTGCCCCTCTTAAAGCTGCATATCGAATGGTTTCCAGAAAAGCCGCCGCCGTTTCCTGTTTTTTATTTAATTTTAGATACTCAACTTTATTTCCGTTCGCCAATATTGCCTGATAGCCTGATTTTGGTTTCCCTGACCATGCAAACATATCACTAAACTGGATATTTCCCGCAAGTTTTTTAATTTTTTTATTGGTTGACGTACCCAATTTAATCCAGCTCAAGGTTGCCGAGCCACCCTTGCTCGCACTTGTTTGTTTCCACTTTGCCGCATAGATACTACCTTCACTTAAGTCTTGTTTGTTTTTAGCAACAAACATGATCAGTGGTTGATTGGTGCCATCACTACCTAGATATACGGTTCGTTCATCGCCCATCACTTTGCCCATTTCCCAGGTCGCACGCCCCATGGCATGATGTTTGACAACGGTAGTCCGGCCATCTTTATGCACAGTTACTTCAGGTATTACTCCGTAGTGGTAAGGGTTGGCCGTTTTTTTTGATTTAAAATAAAGTGCGTTCATGCCGGCTAACGATCTATCCTTTTTTAATTCTACTCGGCGGGCATCAATATCGTAGTTCTCTTCGCTGCCAAGGTGAGTATTCCAGGGTGTCTGCGAGGCAAAACAGGGTATATATAATCCACCAACGGTTGAAAAATCGATCGGGCGTTGGCTAACAGCCTTTAGTTGATCACCAACTTGAGATAATGTTGTTAGCGTCATCCCCATCGGCATTCTCGAATACCAATTTGGTTTATTTCTAACTTGGGAGCCATCACTTAATAACCAGTCATATTCATAATGTGTCACCAGGTAAAGCTTACCTGCAACATTTAATAAACTGTTCCCATCCGGGGCTTCAGCGATAACCGGTTTGTTAAAAGGGTCCATAATCGCGGAACCATCACTTGAATAGAGCTGTCCGGCTGCATATGGGTTACCGTTAATTTTATCTTTGACGCCAAATAATTTGTGATAGCTAAGTGGAAATGAATTTGATGAACCATCGCGATAATTCACGATCACCTTCGACTTTGTATAAGTACTTGCATATTCTATTGCCGTGGAAGGAACAGGCGTGTGGGTAAATTCTATATTTTGAATCTGCTTATCATCCACGGACCATGCACATTCAGCAAAACTTAACATCATCGCGAATATAAATATAATCCGATTGTTATGCATTCAATTAGCTCCTTTTAGAAGATGGAATTATTTATTTTTTGATTGCGATGGAGTGAGTTTTTATTATTTCAAACAAGCTGCAGCAGGTACAGCCAAACTCTATTATGCATATAAAATAACCAATTAACCGCTGGACTTAGAGGGGTATAAGATTTATTCTTTTTATTCAGCTACAGGAGGGAACCATGAGGACTCATACTATATATAAGCTAATCACCGTGCTAATGTGCACGTTAGGCCTTTCCGTCACCGCTTTTGCCCAAAATAATGTCATTACCGTCAAAGCTGGTAGCTATGCGATGAGTGACACCTCGCAATCGATAACCGGTTTCTTTGGTGGCACGGTCGCCACGACGTTTGAAGACGATAGTTCTACCTTTGGAGTCGAATATGATCGTATGATGAACAATCACGTCAGTATTGGCGGTGGTTTTCAATCATATACTATCGACTACACTGCATCCGGTGCGGTAAGCGGTACCGGCGAAATGGAAGCAATCTTTGTGACTTTCAACAGCAAATATCATTTCACCGAAGGAAACTTTAAACCATTCATTGGTGGAGCTGCCGGTATTGCCGTTACTGATTTTAGCGGACCGCTGATCGGGAATACGGCTGGATTGGCACTGGGTATCATGGCCGGTTTTCGCTGGCAATTTTCAACCGTTGGACTTTATGCGGAGTATAAAGCTTATGTTGCAGCGGAAACGGAAGACGACGGTAATGCCGAAGTTGATCTTGCCGGTGACAGTATAACCGCCGGATTGTCATTCGCATTTTGAGACTTGGCGTCGGAGTTTGGTTTTTACCTTACCCCATGTCTAACTGCTCGTGATTTTCCCGATCAGGAAATAACATTATTGGCCTAAGAATATTTGCGTTAAAGCTTTAGAGAAAACCAGAGAAATCTATCTTTTGTAGAAATAACCAATAATAATAGTTTTTTAGCCTGCCTGTTCAAGACGATGCATCATTTTAATGAGCTCAGCTTCGTTCTGACTAATACCACAGATTGAAACGATCTCATCGACCTCTTTACCATGCTGGGCCAGGTGTATTGCATGGTCATAGGGTTGGTTTGCCGATTCGTAAATATCGACAACTGGTTGTGGCTTACTTGCCTGAGGTTCGTTTTTTTGCTTCTCAACAATACGTCGTTGTCGACGCTCTATCTCCAATAACCGTCCACCAATACCGAGTGAGGTTGTGGTCAGGGCTTTAAGATCGTTGCGGGCTTGCTTCAATTCATTTTTTAGACCCGCTAACTGACGATGACTGCGATGGCTAACCCACAGGGCGATAAATAAAACAATAGATGACAATAACACCAGCGCAGGCACCAACTCAAAATAACCGATTAACTGATTTACAATTTCATTTAACATTTATGCATACTCATCAATATGGTTATTGTCATCATCCGTATCCTGTTCATCCTTTTTGTCTGCCTCATGGCGTGAGCGCTGATCCTTTTTCTGATCGGACGGCTTAACCTTTGTCTGTGACGTCCAGGTCACTGGCGGGGTATGACGTATGTTGCTAATCTCTGCCATTTACTCATACCGTTGTGCACCTTACAAAGATGCCATCTCCTGCCATTCCTCATCGGACAACAATTTATTCACGTCAACCAAAATTAATAACTCTTCAGATACACTCGATACACCCTGGATGTACTTCGAACTTTCATCGGTGCCCACGTTGGGTGCGGTTTCAATTTCATCAGTACGTAGGTCAACCACTTCGGCCACACTATCAACCAGGATACCAACCACGTTTTCACCGGCTTCGATGATCACAATACGTGTGGAATCATCCGGTTCTTTTTCAGGTAATCCAAATCGTTTGCGCGAATCAATGACCGTGACAACATTACCACGTAAATTGATTATCCCGAGTACATAATGGGGTGCACCCGGTACCGGGGCAATCTCTGTCATACGTAATACTTCCTGGACCTGCATTACTTTAATGCCATATTTTTCGCTATCTAAAAAGAAGGTCACCCATTGGGTAATAGGATTATTCATATTTTCTGCAGCTTGACTCATATCCATGTTCTCCTATAAAACTCGCTCTAACTGGGGGTCATACTAACTATCGTTCAATTTGCCACAGTTTCCAGGTGTCAATTTCCAGTCACAGTGACACCTTTACAGTGGAAGTTGCATATCTTATGCCAAATTATTAACGGCCTATTCGCGAAAGGCTTGAATTGGGGTCCGCTCTGCGAGCAATTCAGCGAAGGCTGTAGCGTCGATTAAGGCACACATGTGCTCAACAACGGTGCCGGCAAGCCAGCGGCGTTGGGTCCTCTGTGTGCGCCAGCGAACTGCATCCGGACTTAATGTGACCACCTCGTTTACCTCGTCACAGGCCAGCCCATATTGGCAATCCTGGATCATCACCGCCCGGGTGATTCGAGCATAGGGATCGTCGCCGGTTAAGGTCGATAATTTGTCAGCAGGCAAGACAAAACGGGCGGTATCGACCAACGGCACATTCTTATCAAGGTGTTTCATCAAGCCCAGGTAAAAATCGGCATGGCCTGGCATCGCCGCGACATCATCCAGATTACACTCGACGACGCCATTTAAATCGACTAAGGGTACCGCCAGGGTCAAGCCAGCTACCTTAAATAACATGGCCTGGAAATCATGCTGGCGCCAGTCTGCTTCGGTATTGGTGTCTTGTTCGGCCTCTGTTGTTGTTTCTATCGCGATCTGTTCAGCATCTGTTATCTCCAGATCATTTTCTAGCGGCTCGGTTTGCTCGATGATGACCGGCTCTGGCATAACCGGGGGTAGCGTCTCAAACAGTTTATTATCCGGTTCGGCTGTAATCGTTTGTGTTTCAGGTAAGCCGGGTTGACTGCTAGCAGGTTGGGTTAGATCTGGATCTGGTTCTGGTTCTGATCCTGGTTCTGATCCAGCTTCAGTCACAATCTTAGCCGTCACCGTTGTATTCGTGTCTGCTGCGTGTTGTTGGGAATTCTCGATCTCTTCTTGTTCCTGATAGGCATCAACATCACGCATCAACGATTCAAAGAAATCACTCAAGGCATCTGACTGTTCAACCAGTTTTTTTTCATGATTGGCCATGTCAGTGTCCCGATGCCATTAAGGATGGTTCAGTGTTTCCATCGACTAAACGAATAAGTAATTGCAGATAAGCCTTCGCTCCCCGGCTTGAAGCTGCGACATGACTGATCGGTTTCCCCTTGCGACTGGCTTCACGGAATTGCGTATCAACCGGAATTACATTTTCCCAAATAGTCTGTCCATAGGTATCACGTAGTTGTCGTAGGCTTTGAATGGCTGCACGGGTACGACGATCAAACATCGTCGGAATAATTAAATACTCCAACGGTTCCGCACGCGCTTTTAATATCATATTTAACGTATGCAACATCCTTTCCAGGCCTTTAATGGCAAGAAACTCGGTTTGTACCGGGACTAATAACTGGTTGGCAGCCGCTAGTGCATTCACCATTAAAATACCTAACAGCGGTGCACAGTCAATTAGACAGTAATCGAATTTTTCGCTAAACGGCGCTAATGAATTCTTAATAACCAGGCCTTTACCGGCCTGCGTACCAAGTTGCCGATCCAGCGTAGCGACCGCAGTAGACGAAGGTAAAAGTTTCACGTTGTCGATACCCGTGTCGACAATAATATCATTAACACTATACGCGGGCGATTGAAATAAATGATAAATGCTGGGTTCGTGGGTATCTGGATCAAGTTTAAAATATGAACTCATTGAGCCGTGCGGGTCCAAATCGATAAGTAAAACGGACTTACCTTGTTTACTTAATTCGCCGGCAAGAGACACCGCGGTAGTTGTTTTACCTACCCCGCCCTTTTGATTTGCTATGGCCCAGACTTGCACTTTGACACCGTTAGCTAATAATATTTTGTTAAAATAATAACTGGACTAATCATTACTTTTCACCTGAAGACGATGCTTTCTCGGACTTCTCGATTTGAGCAACACGGCGTGAATTCTTATCGGCTAAAATCACAACCTTGACGCGTCGGTTTTGACGTCTGCCTTTTAGCGTTTTATTATCACCAATGGGACGAAACTGACCAAAACCTATCGCAGCCAATCGCTGTGGAGGTATACCCTGCTTTGCAAACAAATGGACAACACTCGCCGCACGCGAAGCTGATAATTCCCAGTTACTCGGATATTTTGCGGTTTTAATCGGTAAATTATCAGTATGACCTTCTACATCAATATGGTTTGGTAAATCCTTTAACACTGTTGCTAATTTCTTTAATGGGGTAAACGCCTCAATTTCTAATTCTGAACTGCCACTCGAGTATAAAATACTGGTATTAATCTCAATCTCAACCCATAACTTAGTATGCGTAACTTTAATAAAATCTTTATCTATTAACGGACTTAAGCTTGCTCGAACGCGATCGGCAATACGCGCCATTTTTACTTTTTGATCTTCTACTTTTGGTTGTTCAACTCGAATCGGTTTAGGCACACCAATTACTTTTTGCTCGGTACTTGTTTCTTCGAGCGGTTTACCTATCTGAATCGGTTCATTAGATTTTGGTGGTACCTTAAATGCCGCGACCAGAGTATCTGACAAGACACGATACTTACCTTCATTCACCGATGAGATGGCATACATCACGACAAAAAAAGCAAATAATAGTGTAACAAAATCGGCATACGAGACTAACCAGCGATCGACATTTTCAGTCTGTTCCAGTGTTCGAGAACGACGACTGTTAACGGGCTTACGCATTATCGTAAAAACCCAAATAGCTTGGTTTCTATATTACGCGGGTTTTCGCCTTCAGCAATCGAGACAATACCTTCAACAATCATTTCTTTATACTGTGATTGCATATGAACAATATTTTTTAATTTATTTGCAATAGGGATGAAAACCAGGTTAGCCGCACCGACACCATAAATCGTTGCCACAAAGGCCACCGCGATACCACTACCCAGTTTGCTTGGGTCTGACAAGTTATTCATAACCTGGATCAAACCCATTACCGCACCAATGATACCAATGGTAGGACTATACCCCCCCATGCTTTCGAAAATTCTTGCCGCCTGGTTATCGTGGTGTTCTTTGGTGTTGATTTCAACATCCAGGATAGTGCGAATGTTACCGGGTTCTGAACCATCCACTAAAAGCTGAAGGCCTTTGCGGGTGAATGGATCTTGCTCTGACTCTTCAATGTTTTCCAGTCCTAGCAAACCTTCTTTACGTGCAATGTTACTCCAGGATACAAGCTTGTCAATGATGTCTTCGTTTTCAACCTTCGGTGGTATAAAAGCCCAAAACATCATGCGCATCCCCCTGGCAAAAACAGAGTAAGGAGATTGCAACATCACCGCACCGAACGTACCACCCAGCACAATAATGATTGCCGGCCCGTTAATTAACGCACTGACATGACCACCTTCCAGGTATTGCCCTAATAATATCGCTGCCACTCCTACCAGCAACCCTATTACACTTAGCGCATCCATATCTTGTTATACCCGTTGGGCTATACTCGCGCCCATTTCATTTAAGGCAAGCACTCGTTCGGTCAGCCCTGCTTCAGCAACCGCGGCCGGCATACCATAAACAACACAACTGTCTTCATCTTGTGCCCAGATTTTCGAACCGACTGACTTTAATGCACGAGAACCTTCTCTGCCATCTGCTCCCATCCCGGTCAAGATAACAGCCAGGGTATTGTTTGGGTAAAATTTTGCTATCGAAGAAAACGTGATATCAACGCATGGCTTATAAGTTTGAGAAGGTTTTGCCTCCTGTATTTTAATCTTCACTTCTCCATTTATTTTTTCAAGCGTCATCTGTTTTCCACCCGGTGCCAGATAAGCAAATGCGGGTTCCAGCACATCTCCATCGGCCGCTTCTTTCACGGTGACTTTACACAAATCATTTAATCGTTGTGCAAAAGCAGGTGTAAAGGACCCCGGCATATGTTGAACTAATAAAATAGGGACTGGAAAATTAGCAGGCAATTTGGTTAGCACATCTTGTAAGGCGACTGGTCCACCGGTTGAAGTACCTATAGCGAGCAAATTAATTCCACCGCGTTTTATTGGTGCGCTTGTGGTAGCCGTTGACGGTGCATTTGATGTTTTTAGCGGGGATGATTTAACCGCTGTAGCATTGGTTTTAGTGACCTGCGCAGGCGCACGTACGTTTAAGGCTTGTCGAGCTAATTGTTTGACTCTGTCACAGAGAAGTTTTCTTGCTTCTTCACGGTCATTGGATATATCTTCAAACCGTTTTGGTAAAAAATCCAATGCACCGGCATCAAGCGCATCCAGTGTCGATTTTGCACCATCCGTCGTTAAAGAGGAAAACATAATAATACGGGTTGGGTTAGACTGCATGATGCTACGTGTTGCGCTAATGCCGTCGAGTTCCGGCATTTCGATGTCCATAGTAACGACATCGGGTCTTAACTCTTTTACTTTTGCTATGGCATCATTACCGTTTTCGGCAATACCAATCACTTCAATAGCCTGATCTGACTCAAGCATCTCAGTAACACGCCGGCGGAAAAAACCTGAGTCATCCACCACCAAAACGCGTACTGCCATGTCACTTACTCCTTTAAATAAACCATTTTAATTAAACATCTAGCACCAGGCTAAATACGAAATCTATTTGTTCACGCTACGACTTATCGCAACGAACCATAGCGCTTCATTAAGCCTGGTATGTCTAAAATTATTGCGATACCACCATCACCCGTAATGGTCGCGCCAGCTAGC
Source organism: uncultured Ectothiorhodospiraceae bacterium (assembly GCA_947259425.1). GTDB lineage: Bacteria > Pseudomonadota > Gammaproteobacteria > UBA6429 > Thiohalophilaceae > SZUA-24. The sequence goes on from CAMYMO010000214.1 coordinate 9,333, forward strand.
CCAACCGTACCGTGCAATAAAGCACCGAGTGGTTTGATGACAACTTCTTCCTGACCAATTAATTCATCGACAAGAAAACCTACTTTCTGCGTACCGCTTTGAACAACCACAACATGACCTTCCGATGGCAGGTCTGCTGTTGAATAGCCATTCACTAGCCAGCGACGTAAATAATAAAGTGGTAAGGTCCGATCTCGTATCACAACCACGAGCTGCCCATCAACAACATTTGTTTTCGTTAAGTCCAGGTGGAATATCTCGTTGACGTTTACTAGCGGCAAGGCAAACAACTGCTCTTCGAGCTGCACCATAAGGGTAGGCATAATCGCAAGCGTTAATGGAAGTTTAATACTGAGACGACTGCCTTTACCGAGAGACGAATCTATTTCAACCGAACCATTTAATTGTGCGATGCGCGTTTTAACAACATCCATGCCGACACCACGACCAGAGATGTCTGAAATCTGATCTTTTGTCGAAAATCCTGGCATGAATATTAAATTGTAGACTTCTTTATCATCAAGACGGGAGGCGGCTTCGGTATCCATCAGCCCTTTTTCAACGGCCTTACCACGCAGTACATCCGCATCCATTCCTTTACCGTCATCCTCGATCGTCAATAGAATATGGTCGCCTTCTTGCGCAGCGGTTAGGACAACGGTACCCTCTTTAGACTTGCCAGACTCTTCTCGTTCGGAAGGAATTTCGATACCATGATCAACTGCATTCCGAACCAGATGCACCAACGGATCAGCAAGTGCTTCGACTAAATTTTTATCAAGATCAGTTTCTTCACCAATCATTTCCAATCTGATTTCTTTTTTCAGGCTACGAGCTAAATCTCGCACTACGCGCGGGAATCGCCCAAATACTTTTTTGATTGGTTGCATGCGGGTTTTCATAACCGCCATTTGCAAGTCAGTCGTAACCAAATCCAGATTAGCGACGGCCTTTAACATTTCCTCATTACCAGACATCATGCCAAGTCGGTCAATACGATTTCGCACTAGAACCAACTCGCCAACCATATTCATAATATCATCTAAACGCTTGGTATCAACGCGCACCGTCGTTTCCTGAGTAACTGGTTTCTCTTTTGCTTTTGTTTCAGTGGGTTTAGCGGGTGCATTAGCCGGTTCTTTCGCTGGCTCTTTCGCCGTCACTTTCGCTGCGGGTGTTGCAGGTTTTTCCGGTTTGCTTTCTTCAGCAGGTTTATCCCCGCTATCACTAGACACTTTTTTAGCCGCAAACTTACCTTCACCATGCAGATCATCTAATAGTGACTCAAATTCATCATCAGTAATATCGTCACTCTCTGCCGGTTTAGCAGCAGGCGCTTCATTAGTTGCTTCTACTTTTGTGTCGTTTTGATTTTCTACTTTCTCATCATTGACTTGTCCAAACTGACCTTTACCATGCAAATCATCAAGTAAATTCTCAAATTCATCGTCGGTAATATCTTCACTTGCTGGCTCGGTGGCAGCACTATTATCTTTTGCTGCTACCTGCTCCTCACCTTCGGAGGGTTTATTTTCCAATGCATCTAAAAGTGATTCAAACTCTTCATCCGTAATATCGAGGTCATCATTATCTGCCTGTTCATTGCTTGCCGGGCTGTCTTGTTTAACTTCGCCAGCCCCAGCCGCGGGTGCTGCTTCTGCGGGCGCTTCTGCTGGGGCATCGTCTATAGGTGCAGCCGCGGGTTCACCTTTGATAATGGCATCCAGGGAATCGATTAAGGACTGCTCGGCACTCGGTAACTCTTCACCATCGCGTAAACATTCAAACTGTTCGTTTAAAATATCGAGTACAGGTAACACAATATCCATTAACTCGGGGGTAATGCTTAGCTCTGAATTTCTAAGCATGTTAAAAACATCTTCAGAACGATGGCAGATAACCACCATAGGCTCCAGGGTTAAGAAACCTGCACCACCTTTAATGGTATGGAAACCGCGAAAAACGGCATTTAATAACTCCATATCATCTGGACGTTGCTCGAGATCAACTAACTGTTCATTAAGTTGCTCTAAAATTTCGCCAGCTTCAATTAAGAAGTCTTGTAATAGTTCGTCATCCACGATCTATCCCTGCCAAACCATTTGAATAGTAATCATTATCAGAATCCTAGACTCGACAACAAGTCATCAACGTCATCCTGGCCATCGACCACATCGACGCCATCATTTACACCTGGCACGACTGGACCAGCGAGTTTTTCCTCAGCTTTTTGGGTCTTGTTTTTGTCTTCATTACCGCCTGTTATCTTTATAATTTCGACTAGATTAGACTCCACATCTTCAACCAGTTTAATTACTTTTTTAATAATCTGGCTGGTTAAATCCTGAAAGTCTTGTGCCATTAACACATTCGTTAAAGATTCACGAAGCCGGCTTGCATCACTTGTGTTGACATCGAAAAAACTATCCAGTCGTTTTGCCAATGCCTTAAACTCATTAACATCCATATCGCGCTTTTTGAAACGCTTCCAATCATCATGCAGAGTATTTGAACGTGACTCAAGTTGCTCGCAAATTGGCAACGACTCTTCTACTGCAGTCAAAGTTCGATGCGCGGCTTGATCGGTCATATCAATCACATGATGAAGGCGCTGTCTTGCATCGGGGATTTCATTTTCGGCTAACACGTTAATTTGTTCATCCATTCCAAATGCCGAAATCGCATCATGCAACTCACGTGTCAACTTCCCCATCTCTTTGTATATATCTAATTCACGAATGTTCGCAAGCTCATCTATAACTTCATTTGCACCAACTTCATCGCCTTTTTCAAGCGTGGCTAACAGATCCTTTACTCGGGCAATATTCTCATCAGTTAAGATTACTTTCTCTTCCATTCAATTATTTTCCTTATCCTTCGATACGCTCAAACATTTTGTCGAGTTTTTCTTTCAGTGTCTGCGCGGTAAATGGTTTAACTATATAGCCATTTACACCCGCTTGTGCTGCCTCAACAATTTGTTCTCGCTTCTGCTCTGCGGTAACCATCAACACGGGCAAATCTACTAACGCTTCTTCAGCTCGGACATGCTTTAGAAGATCAATGCCCTGCATACCCGGCATGTTCCAATCAGTTACCAGTAGATCAAAACCACCACCTTGTAGCATTGGTAATGCCGTAGTACCATCATCCGCTTCCGCAGTATTGTTAAAACCTAAATCACGAAGTAGATTTTTAATGATACGTCGCATCGTAGAGAAATCATCTACGATCAGGATTTTCATGTTCTTATCCACGCACCCTCCAGATATCCGGTCTGTTCAAGTTTCAATTTCAGACGCTCGCGAACTGGGCGCTCAAACGAGGTCTGTTTTTACGTAAGATAACTATCGGACAGGGAGGAAAAAGATTTAATTAAGCAAGGCTAAGAAATTGAAAAAAATACAGTATTTTCAGTGTTGAATGATGAAATCGAATAAAAACCGTTCAAATCTCTTAAAGAATATCGGCTTGGTCCCTAAACGCCAAAATGGCGATGGATTAAGGAGCTCAAAAGGAATAACCGTACGGATTTGTTTAAAAAGACGAGTTAGGCGTTGTCCGTTAACCGGTTGGCCATTCTCGCCTGTAGACGAATCACCGCCTGCGAATGAATTTGGCTAACGCGCGATTCACTCACACCCATAACCGCACCAATTTCACGGAGATTCAGCTCTTCGTCATAATAGAGTGCCATGACCAGCCGTTCGCGCTCAGGCAGGCTGGCGACCGCCTCAGCGATAATGCGTTGCATATCTTCTTTTTGCATGCCATCTAACACGCCTGGCGCATTGTCGGAGAGGTTATCGAGCAATGATTCTT
>CAMYMO010000215.1 GCA_947259425.1 uncultured Ectothiorhodospiraceae bacterium
TGACGAATTACGTCAATTATTAACCAAGGCAATAGCGGACAATAAAAGCTTTGAGGACCGATTTGACGCAGAAGTCTGGTTATTGGATATGTCCAATCGATTAAAACCCTTTGTCAAAAACGATAGTAAACGACTCAATTTACTCAAACAAATTCATTACGAATCCACCAGGGCAAAATTACGCCCCGAATTAGTGCTCGCCGTGATTGAAGTTGAAAGCCGTTTTGACAAATTTGCCATCTCGAGTGCGGGAGCCCGCGGATTAATGCAAGTGATGCCGTTTTGGCTAAAAGAAATTGGTCGGCCCGAAGATAACCTGTTTGATATGCAGACCAATCTCAGAATGGGCTGCACAATCTTACGTCATTACCTGGATAAAGAAAAAGGTGACTTAACTCACGCACTCGCCCGCTACAATGGCAGTTTATATAGCTACCGTTATACCAACAAAGTATTTCGTGCCTTAGATAAACGCTGGCGTTGCATGAACTGCTAAACTATTTCGAATAAATCATTTGATCTCAAATGATTTCGGAACCTCAATATCGTCAACCAGTTCACATTTTACATTGCTAACATGCGCCTGTTCAGGCCCATCCCAGAGCCAGGCCTTTAAGTGTCCAACCGGTTCTGCCTGTCCACAAATCAAAACTTCGACATGCCCTTCCGGAATATTTTTTACATAACCGGTGACGCCTAATTTTTCTGCCTGTTCTTTTGTCACTGCTCGATAAAAGACACCCTGAACCAGCCCAGTTACGATACACTTTTCACAAAAACTCACTCTATCTCAACCTTTGCAGTTCGACCTGCGCGAATTAATTTCTCAACGGGAAACTCTACTTCAACAGGATAGCCAGATGAAGAACCCGACAAAGAAGTATTCCCTGTAACTAATTCTAGTCCAATTGAAATTATTTTCCCGTTAAACGCTTGTTCCGCGACAACAATTTTAGTCTGTTTACCGATTGCAACCTGATTGAGCTGATCTTCAGCGACATAAAAACGCGCTATCATTTTGTTGCTGGCGGCCACAATGATGAGAGGATCCTGACGAAATTGGGTTGCTATTACCTGTCCGGGTTGAGCATGGCGTTGCAACACCACGGCATCAAATGGCGCCCGGATAGTGCTATGTTTAAGATTAAATCGACTGGCTGTCAGCTTCGCCTTGACCTGTTCCAGGTTAGCCTTAGCCAATTTAAAATTATTTTTTGCAACTTGCAAATCATGATCCGACAATACGGTACGATCATACAGCTCAAGTGCCCGGTCACGTTCGCGCTCGGCCTCTTTGAAAGCTTCTTGTGAACTAATTAATTGTGCCTTATAGCCATTAACCTGCCCCTTAAACACCGTATTGTCTAACTGAACAAGACTGCCACCTTTTTTTACCTTATCACCCACGTTAACTGCGACAAACTCTACGACACCACTTACAGCAGAACCCAGCTCTACGCGTTGTGACCAATCTAAACTGGCTGAAAATTCCTGAGCCTGGCTAGCCTGGCTAAACGATGAAAAAAATAAACAAAAGAAAGCCGTTAGATATTTATCACTAATCTGTCTCATTTGAGCTCCCCTTAACATCAACCGGTTTATATTCAAGTTCATTTAATTTTAAATTGCCCGTTAATAAATCAAGCCTGGTCCATGCCAGGGCAAGTTGATAATCATTTTTTGCTTGTGCATATTGGGCCTCGCTGAGTTCAACCATCGAAAAACCTAAATCTGCCTTTACCTCCATCTCATAAAGGGCTCGGCTCTCTTCAAGTTTCAACTCACGTAATTCGAGCAGAACGCTCAGTGATTCACGTTTCACACTTAACTCTTCTATTTCATGCCAAAGTTGTAATATTGTCTGGCGTAAAGTGGATTCCACATTATTCAGTTGTGCCCGAGCTGAGTATAAATTTGCCAGCTTAGCCGCGATGGCTGAATCTTGATCCGGTTGATATAGATCATAGGAGAAATTCAAGGCAGCAGTGAGCTCATCCACACTACCAAAATCAGTTTCATATCCATGAGCGGTTAGGATCGCATCAATTTTCGGATTATTCTGATTACGCGCCGCCGTCAGTGCCGTTTCTGCAGACTTTACTGCATATTCAGCGGCCTTAATATCGTAATTATTTTCTTGCGCCAGTTTCTGTAACTGTTCGACTTCCGCTAATTTTCTATCTAAGGCATTAAGCTTCGGTATTGCCAGACTGGATGGTAGTTGGTTGGGGCGATTCAATACTTCAGCCAACTTTGCGCGCGTACTGCGTTGTAGATTTTCACTTTGATATCTTAAAACACGTAACCTTTGATACTCGGATTCACGCTGTAAGACATCAAGATCTGTCCTCTTGCCAAGTTCCCTACGATCTTTTGCCTTATCGAAATTTACAAAACCGACCGACATCGCCTCGTTATATTGACTAAATTGCAAGTCTGCCAACAGTACATTGAAATAGGCTTCAGAGATGGCTAATCGCCGATAGCCACGGGCCTGCTGATACTTCCATTGTTCGGCGTCAACCAGCTGGCCTGCCGAGGAGACACGATCATTTGTATGACCGAAATCATAGAGTGTTTTAGAGACGATGACACCGGCGCGGACATGATCTCGGTTTTTGAAACTTTGAAACCGATCTTCATCCGTTGCATATAAACCAATATCAAGCTGAACTCCAATTCCGGTACTCGAATCGATTAAGTCTTTGTTCGACTGCGCATTTAATATGTTCGCATCTTGTATTAACAGATCTGGATGAGCTTCATCAGCAAGTGACAAAGCAAATTCCAGTGTTAACGGATCAGGTAATACTTTTTTACTAACTTCAGCGGCATTAACGACATGACTACCAAAAGCTAAATAGAAGAACGTTAAAACTTTATAATTAGACCAACCCATACAAATCTATTGATTATTTTATTTATTTTTTTCACGCATTTTACGTTTATAACGGATAAATGGGGTTTCCTTATAGGCGCCACTAACAATGTA
>CAMYMO010000216.1 GCA_947259425.1 uncultured Ectothiorhodospiraceae bacterium
ACCAGGCATTGGAGATTCTTGGTAAACCTAAAAACTCAAGTGAGCTAGAGCATCTATATCTGTTTGGTAAAATTCAGTATCAGCTAGCCTATCAAAATGTAAACAAACGCACCGCGGTTGTCGCAGATGATAAACATCTAAAGCTGGCAAGAAAGTATATAGGCATGGCGGCAAACAAAGGTTTTGCAGAAGCAATCTATGATCAGGCGATTTTTTTAACACCGCCTAATGAAATTCAGAAAAAAAATAAATTGCTAAATATCGCTGCAGAGAAAAAATTTATACCAGCGATGTTGATGATGGCGGAAACCAAGTTCCTGAAGGCGGAGACTTTCGAAGATCGAATCGATGCGCAATCAATTATTCTACAGGCAGCCAACATAGATACGGATGCAAAAATAAAATTGGCCAGTTACTATTTACATGAAGATAGTCAGTTGAATAATGTTACCGGCTATGAAAAAGATATAAATAAGGCCATTCAGTTTTTATATTCAGCTGCTGCAAAATGTAACTCGACAGCAGCGTATAAACTTTATCAGATGTCTAAAGATCAACATAAACCCAATGATTTACCCACCAGCCGGGCGATTTACTGGCTGGAGATCTCTGCCAAATTAAATTCTGTTAAAGCGCAAGGTGATTTAGCGGAATATTACCTTGCTAATAACTATCATGATAAAGCCAATTCCTGGGCGCTACGAGCTGCCCAGCATGATGATTTAAAGGCCCTGTTGACGCTTGGTAAAATCTACTACCAGGGAAATGGCACAGACAAAGATTTACCAAAAGCACTACGATATTATGAACAGGCCTATCAGGTTGATCAGAATAATCGCCTGGTGCAAAATCAACTGGGCGTCATGTATTACCGTGGTGAAGGTGGCGAAGTGGATTTTCGTAAGGCAGCGGACATGTGCAAGTTGGCGGCGAATAAAGGCCAGGCAGGATGCCAATATTACCTTGGTTTAATGTATGTGAATGGCGAGGGTGTGACTCAGGATATCGATACAGGCATTGATTGGATGAAAAAATCGGCCGCGCAGGATTTTAATATTGCCAAAAACTGGTTACGGGAGAACTGGTAATTTCATGAGCCAATGGTTTGTGTATATGCTTCAATGCAATGATGATAGTTTGTATACCGGTGTGACGACTGATATTGAACGGCGCGTTAAAGAACATAACCACGATTCCAAACTCGGTGCTAATTATACGCGTGCGCGCAGACCGGTTAAATTAGTTTACTCTGAGCAATATGATGATCGCAGTCAGGCACTTAAACGTGAGGTTGGGATCAAAAGGCTCAAACGTACTGAAAAACAAGCGTTAATAAATAAGTTACCCTAAAACTAAATCATTGGTATGATAATTCGATTATGGTTTTATACTCGATTATCGAATCTCCATTGCATCCCCAGTTAAGCACTTTCTATAAAAAGCATGACTTCACTGAGGTGCGTCTTAATTCTGTTCGCAAGGCCATCCAGGCTTTAAAGAAGCAGCCACCTGATTATGTCATCGCTGATTTTGTTTATGGTTATGGTAACAACTATGCCGGAGTTAATATCAGTAATCTCGATGTATTTTTATATAGTCTTGCCAAGTATGCACCAGACTGTAAGGTTTTAGTTTGTTATGAAAAGTCCGATAAGGATTTTGTTGCTAAATTGCAGGCGCTTTTTCCGGCGATTGAAACCATGGTTTACCCGATTCGTGAAGATCAGTTGAAAACTTTGTTAGCGGTATGAATAAGCTGACAAGCAAACAGATAGTTTCATACCAGACTCAATTAGAAGCGTTGCAACAGGCACTCACGAATACCAATAAAATTTCAGATGAGGCAAGTGCCGTTGTTGAATTAGATCAGACACGTCAGGGACGCCTGTCGCGCATGGATGCCTTGCAAGGACAGGCGATGTCAAAAGCCGTAGTAGCACGTCGCCAGCAACAATTAACCGAAATCAAGCTGGCCCTGAAACGCATCGAAATGGGCGAATATGGATACTGCCAGCAATGCGATGAGCAGATTGCACGTCAACGTCTTGACATAAATCCTGCCGTTCGACTCTGTATAAAGTGTGCTGACTAAATGTGACAAAAAGTTTGCAAAAGTTTTAAATCTCGAAATAACACTTCGTTTATAATCTTTCTAAGGTAGCCGATGAAGCGACTCGGTATATTGGATATTACCGTAATAAAAATAGATGGATGAATGATTATGCCAGCGGATATGACACTTTATTTCGATGTAGTAAAGCAAATACAAGATCAAATTAACCGCATTACCTATGCGTATCAGCTCAGTGATCAGGAGCGGATGAACCAGATAAACCGGTTAGAGCATGAGATTGCTCAAAAATTCCAGTGGGCAAGACGCAGTTTAACAACGGTTGAGCATAACCTGAGCCAAAGCAGTGCGGAAATACCGCAACCGCGAGTTGAATCTGAGGTTGACGTTGCCTAGTGCGGATTGGTTATATTTCCCAATAGCCGCATTTTGCCGTCTCGTTGACAAATGGTTTACACCTTTTGTAACAAAAAGGTGTATTCCCCATCCCAGTCAATAATTTCCATAAGTTTATGTCCAAGCTGTGAGCACATTGCCTCAAAGTTCGTAACTGAACGTGGTTCGGTCGTGGTTACTTTTAAGACCTGGCCAACAGCCAATTGATCGATTGCCCGCAATGTCTGGACCATAGGTTGTGGAGAGGTCATATTTTGTGCATTTATTTCCATATCGATGTAAGCCATGATGGTTCCTTTTTCGTATTTTTGTATTAGAAAAGTTAAACGTGTGACACAGCTTAGTGGGTTATTGCTGAATACAACCTGAAGTGTAAAACCATAAATCATATATGGTTATTATTGAGTCAATTTTTCCTGTACGAGCAGCCAGGGGGCGATTACGACGCTCCAGAAGACGGGTTCGCGGTCGAGCCAGTCTCGCGCATGATCGTCGTTGGCACGGACGATC
>CAMYMO010000217.1 GCA_947259425.1 uncultured Ectothiorhodospiraceae bacterium
ATCGGGGTACGGGGATCGTTGAGTTCGCCATGTTTGGTTTTAAACAGCGGTAATACCGGGTACTCGTTATCTTCATCATGACATTTTAAACAGGTATCGGCGCCTTTTTTAGAATAGGTTGGTGTCTTTTGTTTTTCTTTTGTTTCAGCAAAGAGAGATTGTGAAGCTAACAGCAATATAACAAGCAAGCTTGAAAGAATCGATCCGGAAAGGCGAAAGTCAATTTTCATATTTCAGGTCTTTTTATTATTGTGGCCCGGTTTCCACCGGGCGCGTTATTATTACTACTGAACAACTAACCTGAAGCTTATATCTTTGGGACGGATGCTAGATAAGCTTTTAGGTCGGCAACCCTTTGATCAGGAACATTGTCAAATGCTAGCATAAGATTAAAGGTTGATGTTGTATCATAATTACTCATATCTGTGGCAATCATGTCTTGTCGCTGGGCTAAATCTGCAGCGCCGAATGCGGACGTTGGGTCATCCAGTCCTACCTTGTGGCATGACGCACAATTAGATTGATAATAGGTTGAACCATCAGCTACCAACCCCTGGGCTGGTGGTGCGACTGGAGGAGGCGGCGTTTCTTCCGAGCCACTCTCAAAGCAACTTGTGAGCGCAAGACTGAGCGTAACCATCAATGTGATTTTTGTTAGATTATTCATAGTTATCACCTTCCTTTTAACCTTATATCAGATATTGTGTTGTTAATATCTGAACTAGCTTAATCATCTCCATGACCATCACCGTGGTCACCACCATCATGTCCATCATTACCGTTTAAATAATTTTCCAGTGCTTGTGCTTCACCATTCGTCAGTGGGATGGGCCGCATTTCAGAAACATCCAACATCGCATCCAGGATTTCGCTTAATGAAGCACCGGTGACGGCTTCTTCACTACCTCCCGTTCCTCCTGGGCCATGGCATGCCGCACATTTAATGGCATAAATTTCTTCGCCCGTGGTGGGTTGTGGTTGGCTACCTCCGCCTGAAGACAGGAAGTCTGCAATTGCCTGGACATCGGTACCTGACAGGGTAATGCCTTGCATCTGACCAACAGATGAGAGTGCACTGTTAATTAGGCTTGAACTGACCCCCACGACGGCTCCTCCGCTACCACCGGTGCCATTGAAACCATGACAGCTCTGACAATAGGTTATATAGAGTTCCTCACCGGTAGTCGGTACTGGTGTCGTACCACCCCCGGCCAATGCATCGGCAATGGCTTGCACTTCGGTGGTCGTTAAGGTGTTGAGCCCACCCATGCCCCCGATGTTGGCATCAATCGCCGCTTGGATCTGCGAGGCGGTGCGGTTGAGTTTGGTACTATTGGCCAAAGCACCATGGCAGCCCGAGCAGTTATTGGTGTATAACGTTGCACCATCAACGGGAGTGGGTGGGGGAGGAGGCGTACCGCCACCGGTGGCTAAGGCATCGGCAATAGCTTGAACATTGGTTGGCGTCAGGCTACTTAGTCCGCCCATGCCACCTGTGTTCGTATCAATCGCACTCTGAATTTGTGCAGCTGTGCGATTAAGTTTGCTGCTGCTTGCTAAAGCACCGTGGCAACCTGAACAGTTGTTACCATACAACGTTGCACCATCCGTTGGCGCCGGAGCAGGTGTACCGCCTCCACCGCCTTCGCCAGAGAGATAGTCGGCGATGTCTTCGAGTTGACTGGAATTCAGAGAAATCGAGTTCATCATAGACTCTTCATCAATTGCGTCGGCGATCTCATTCGCGCTTGAACCATTTACCGCCTCATAAACTCCACCGGTTCCGCCAGGACCATGACATGCGAGGCAATAGTTATTGTAAAGCTGCTGCCCTGTCGTGGGAGGTGGTGGAGGGGTAACTCCATTAAGGTAATCGGCAATGGCCTCAAGCTGAGCTGAGCTCAATGAGATAGTACTCATCAATGGCTCTTCAATAATGGCATCTGCAATGCTATTGGCACTGTCACCGGTCACAGCTTCGTATTGACCGCCGGTTCCGCCAGGACCATGACAAACCAGGCAATAAGAATTGTAGAGTCCTTCGCCCGTAGTGGGTTCTGGTGGTGGAGTCACGCTAACCAATGCATCAGAGATGGCCTGCACCTGGGTTGGGGTTAAGACGTTGAGTCCACCCATACCACCCGTGTTAGCATCAATCGCAGCCTGAATCTGAGTTGCGGAGCGATTCAATTTAGTGCTGGTTTCCAGCGGGCCGTGGCAGGCCGCGCAATTATTGGCATAAAGTGACTGACCATCCGTTGGTGGTGGGGGTGGAGGCGTCACGCTGACCAGCGCATCGGCGATGGCCTGCACTTGTGTTGGGCTTAAACCGCTTAGTCCACCCATACCACCTGTGTTGGCATCAATCGCACCCTGGATCTGTGCAGCTGTTCGGTTGAGTTTACTACTGCTATCCAGCGCACCGTGGCAGGCCATACAGTTGTCGTTATACAACGTAGGTCCATCCAGTTCTGGTGGTGGAGGTGGCGGTAGAACGGCGTCAATGACCACCGTGGTGCTGGCGACACCCGTGATATTGTTGGCATCCTGAACCGCAAGGGTCACCGTGTAAGCACCTGGTGTGGCATAGGTATGGCTGATGGTCGCGATACTATCGTTCATAACGGGCGTGCCATCACCGAAATCCCAGATGTAATTGGTGATTGGGCTAACATGTGTGGATAGTGAGCCATCAAAATTAACGGGCTGACCTTCGGTACCGGTATACGGTCCACCTGGATCGGCATTGGGTCTCAGTATTCCACCCACCGTGATGTCCTGGAAGGTAGAATGGGTTAAATTATCGCTGTCGGTAACGGTTAGCTGGACGGTATAGACACCTGCGGTGGTAAAGGTATTGATGGCTTGTGCACCAGTGGCTGTGTTGCCATCACCGAAGTCCCAGTCATATTGATTAATGACGCCATCCGGATCGAACGAGGCCGAACCGTCGAAACTGACAGTGGCATTGGCCTGAGCCGTTAATGGTGCAGTGATCACGGCGGTCGGTGCCTGAGCGGCACCGGCTGATACGTCGACGGTATAAGCCACCGAGTCGACTTCATCGCCGGTTGTGCTGGAATCCCCATTGGTTGAGAGCCCTGCACTATATATAGTATATGTGCCTGCTGTGGTCGGTGCTTGCCAGTTAAAATCCCAGGAGACCGTACCATCGCCGGCTGCCGTTACACGTTGGTTATGGGTCAATTCACCTGCTTGCAACTTTGTGTTGGCTAGGATGCTCATAAGTGTGCCGGCATCGGCACTAACGTCAAAACCGCCGGAATTTTGTTGTCCACCAGAGATAGTTAAGGTGTATGTGCTAATAGAGCCGGGCTGTACGGAAGTCGGGCCGGTCACATCAACAACGGGGGCGGTTCCACCTGAGTGACAGGCGACACAGGAGTTCCCACCATTGGTGGCAGGATTAGTCGAGTAACCGTTTATTCCAGCGCTAAAACTAAAGACATTCTGACTGATAAACAGGTTAATAACAAAGATGCCGATAGTCGCCAGTTTTATACTTTTCTTATTCATGACACCCTCTCCTTTATTATTCCGTTGTACTGCTAGAGGATGGATCGCTGGTCATTATTAGTGCAATTTAGGATCCCAACTGGCGCTAATACTTAACGTATTTTACCATTCCTCTGTATAAATATTTAAGCTTATTAATACACTTTTTTAATTTTTAGTAACTGATTTAGATCATGTTTTTTGCGGATTTCGTCTATGCATAAATGGGTAGATAAAAGGCCATTTCTATAAAATGGAAAAAGCATAAATGTTAAATATATGATTTTAATTAATATTACATGGCGGCTACGGTTAAATTTATGCTATAAACTTTATTTACACTATTATGCAATAGTTTAATAATCTTCACATAGATGTTTCAAGGTTTTTCACCGTGCTGAAGGGCGTTTATAAAGAACTCTAATATTCGTTGTATTGATTTCTTGAACAGTGGTAGGAGCGTCACTTAATAGAGCAAAGATATCTATAATAGGATTGACGTGGTCATCAAAGAGGTTCGTATCAGCTCAATAAATTCCAACAAATTAGCGGCTGGAGTTAACACTCATGATATTAAAAGCGAATTAAATTCGAGCGACTGCTTATGGGGATGAGATTTCACATCGATATTGTTAGCGCAGAGTCGTCAATGTATTCTGGGCAGGCCGATCTATTGTTGGTTCCAACCATGATGGGGGAAATAGGCATTCTTGCCCGGCATGCGCCCTTGATTTCAGAATTAAAACCCGGTTTGGTTCGTATCATTCTGGATAACAAGGAAAAATACGTTGTTTTTATCTCATCAGGTTTTATTGAAATCCAGCCACACATCGTCACGATACTAGCTGAAAAGGTAATACGCAGTGAAGAATTTGTTGCAGCCGCAGCCGATGCCGCTCGCTATATAGAAAAAGAACATGTCACGAAATCCGATCTGGCTTTTACAAAACGCAGCATCAATAGCGAGCTGGAATTACAGATTGCTTTGTATCGTACTTTAGAAGAAGTCAAAAATTCCAAGTCGGGTCAACGCAGCTGGCCACAGGATAATGAAATGCAAGAATAGGTTTCAGAAATGGATTTGTTTGAAAATAAAGCCCTGGTAACAATACCAGGGCTTATTCCTGAGTTTAAATATTTTGATTAAACACTTTGATCTTCATATTCCTGGATAGCGGCTTCTTGCGACCAGAGTGTTGTATTGTTTTGTTTAATTTCATCGACAACGATTGAATTGTAACGCTTACTAGATTGTCCAGTAATTGTTACCTGCTCCAATGCATGACGAACCTTAACATCACGAGGCACATTGGTCAGGAATACATATTTACCATTGGGCATAACCAATACAAAGTCTCTTTCCAGGGCGATATGTGGATCCATATTGTCAATTGGGCAGGATTTTTTCGAATGGGCACAGCTATGGCCAACAATTTTACCACTGATGGTATCGGCATTTACTGCAAATGATGTTGAGCCCAGTAATGCGATTGCTGCAATCGTTGCTAGTTTTAATGATTTCATAATATATCCTCTTGTGTAATTTAAAATGAACGATGAGTATTGATCTCATCGGTGAAATAATATTAACAACCTGAGGTATATTAGATATTCGTAGGTATACTTAAATTTATTCGGAAAATACGTAAATGTAAAAAAGGACTATTAAATAATAATGAGTGATTTAATGATTATTTTCTTTAAGAACTGAGACACAACGCACCAGCGAGGATAAATTTTTAACCTCCATTTTTTCCATCATATTCGCCCTGTGAATTTCAATAGTGCGTGTGCTCACATTTAATTCTGATGCAATTGTCTTATTTAATTTTCCATCGACTACGCCTTCAAGTACTTCAAGCTCTCTAGGGGTAAGAGTGTCATGTCGTGATTTTATTTTATGGACTACCATCAACGAGTTCCTTTTTGATATATCTTGTTCAAGGGCTACGCTGACATGATCTAAAAGTAATTGATCGCTAAATGGTTTTTGAAGGAAATCGATCGCACCGGATTTTATTGCTTTTACGGCCATCGGGATTTCACCGTGTCCGGAAATCATAATTATGGGGGGATGATAATCAAGTAATTTAAGTTGTTCCTGAAGTTCGAGGCCACTCATTCCTGGCATCCTGACATCGAGAATCAGGCAACCTTTTTGTTCAGGGTCATATTGCGCCCAATAATCTTGTGCAGATTCAAAAGTTTGCACCCGATGGCCTACTGATTCTAACAGTAGTTTTATTGCTAGTCTGACATCGGGTTCATCATCAATGATTGTTACGGTTATATTGTCCATAATAGAAAACCTCGTTTATAAGAAAGGCAAAGAAAACTTAAACGTTGTACCTTTATTAGGAGTAGAGTCTACGTCGAGCGTACCACTGTGATTATCTATAATGGTGTGGCAGATTGCTAACCCAATCCCTAACCCTTCAGATTTCGTTGTGGTAAAAGTATCAAAAAGTTGTTCACGAATTTTTCCAGGAACGCCCGGACCAGTATCACGCACTTCGACAGTCAAATTCTTCTTTTTATCTTTATACGCGCTAACGATAATTTCACGAACAGGTGAATCATGTCCACATATTGCCTCGATAGCATTTCGAATCAGGTTTACCAAAACTTGTTGTATTTGTATGGCGTCGCCTGCTACGTTAGGTAGTTTTTCATTTAAATCCAATGCGATATTTATGTCTGCATGACGTAGATCCGTGCGTAACAAACTAATCACTTCTTTTATTAAAAGAGAAATATCAATTGGAGATTTGATAGGCTCTCCTTTTCTAACAAAACTACGTACGCGTTTTATTATTTTACCAGCTTGCTCGGCATTTATTGCTATACGATTCTGTATTGATTTGTATTCGTCCCAATTGGTCGTGTCTGAATCCAACATGCGTATACTGGCTTGAGAAAAGCTCATAATAGCGGTTAATGGTTGATTTAGTTCGTGTGCTATGCCTGAGGCCATCTCTCCCATGGAGCTTAAACGACCTACGTGGGCAAGTTGTTGAATCGTATTACGGGCCTGATCTTCAGCTCGTCGTCTTTTACTAATATTTCGGCCGACAACAATAATTTCCTGGCAACGATTATCATGGCACACAACTTTAAATGACCAGATAAACCAGCACCATCCCTGAGACGTTAAAATACGCAATTCACAGGTTTGTTCCTGTTTTTTAGTGAACGCTTTTGTCCAGGTATCTTTTGCGTGCTCAACATCTTCGTTGTGTATGAGTTCAAATAGGTTGGAATTTAACAGTTCGGATTCCGGTTTACCCAGCCTTAAACTACACGAGGGACTGGCAAACAGCATCTTACCTTTGCTATCAAATTGCATGATAAGATCGGTCTGATTTTGAACCAGCAGTCGGTATTTCTCTTCGCGTTCTTTAAGTGCCAGTTCTGCTCGCATACGCTGAAGTTCAACCGATGCCCTGGCCGCAAGTATTTCAAACACAGTACAGTCAATTCCATCAGTTGTTAGATATCGGTTATCAAGTATGGCAATATGGCCGATAACATCTTTGCCATCTGCATCATAGATAGGGAACCCATAATAACTTTCAGCAAAGCCATCTTCTTTAGGGTATAACGTACCGAGCCGATCTTCGACAAGCACATCTTTTCTGCCATTAATGACAATGTCACAAGGGGTGCCAACTAAATCATACTCAAAGTTTTCTTCAAAATCATTTGCGCACCAATACGCTAACATTCGAACACGTGATGGAGGTTGATCCAAACATTCTGTTATAAAGGCTTTGCGGACATTCATGTACTTGGCAAGATTTTCCATGAGTGATTTAAGGAAATCATCACCACTGTTTCCTGCTGTTGTCTGGGCGATGAAATTTAATAACTTATCGGACTTGTTTAATCGGCTATCTGTTCGGGTCAGGCAAAAAAAAGTATCTCCGTCACTATGATTCTGATAACCAATACAAATCTCGATTGTCGTCTGATCGTTGGGAAATAAGGTTTGCCTGGTATGCAATATCCATTGACCTTTATCTTTTGCGGCTTGTATCGCACTGGCCCATCGTTTAGCAGGAAGATCAGGATGTATATCGAACACAGAAAGTGTTGCAAGAGTCTGTATATTTAATCCCAGTAATTTGCGGCCATGTGAATTTACATATTTCAGCTGTCCAGACGAATCCGTAGCGTAAAAGAGCTCAGGAACGTATTCCATTGACTGGAAAAAAGAATTTTGGTTGGAGTTTTCCTCAGCCATACTAATACTAGTGTTTTCTTTGGTTGTCATCTGATCTACCTGGAATTCAATCTCCGTTTATTGCCAGAAGCAATATATCAGTCTCTCCAATAATTCGACATACGTATAAACCGAAAAAGAATAAGTAAACCCACGAATTAAATATTTTAATTAATTTTCCTAGAATTTAACTCGAAATGAAGCGGAGTCAGATCGATGACGAATGAAAAAATTTATACGACAACTGAAATTAGGAGATATCAATGTTTAATAAATCAAATAAAGCAGTATTTGCAGCCTCTATCGTAGGATTGTTGGCCGTACCCATCGCATCAACAAATGCAATGTTATCACAAGACAAGTCACCGTTCGCTATGACTGAGTTAAATGGTGGATATATGCAAATTGCTGACAGCAAATGCGGTGAAGGAAAGTGTGGCGGTTCCAAGAAGAAGGAACCTGAAGGCAAATGCGGTGAAGGAAAGTGTGGTGGTTCCAAGAAGAAGGAATCTGAAGGCAAATGCGGTGAAGGAAAGTGTGGCGGTTCCAAGAAAAAGGAGTCTGAAGGCAAATGCGGTGAAGGTAAATGCGGTGGTTCCAAGAAGTAACTGGGTTTCGTCAGGGAAGGGAGATTGGGATGTTCCAATCTCCTCAACCTCTTGTAAGTTTAATGGAGAATGATATGAATGCAGCAGAATTGTTTATCCGCTGTCTGGAAAACGAAGGTGTGACGGAAATTTTTGGTATTCCCGGAGAGGAAAATCTTGCCGTTATGGATGCTTTATTATCGAGCCCAATTCGATTCATTACGACACGACATGAACAGGGTGCAGCGTTTATGGCCGATGTGTATGGACGTCTAACTGGTAAGGCCGGTGTTTGTCTGGCAACATTAGGTCCCGGTGCAACGAATTTAATTACAGGTTTTGCAGATGCAAACATGGATAGGGCACCTATTGTTGCCATTGCGGGCCAAGGTGCAACGACTCGTTTGCATAAGGAAAGCCATCAAATCCTTGACTTGGTAAATTTATTTGAGCCTATATCTAAGTATTCAACGCAAATACGGTCCGGAAGAATAATCCCCGAGATCGTCCGAAAAGCGTTTAAAGATGCACAGGCTGAAAAACCAGGGGGTAGTTTTGTCGATTTTCCAGAAGATGTGGCCGATGAAATTGTAGATGCAGAATATCTCCCCTTAAAAGTTCAAAGCCCAAAACCACCACGAGCGCCACAAGACAAACTTCAACAGGCGGCCGATTTAATTTCGAAAGCAAAATTTCCTTTAGTTATGGCTGGCAATGGAGTCATTCGTGGAAATGCAGCAGAGCAGCTTATTAAATTTTCAGAAAAATTAAAATTACCTGTTGCCACGACCTTTATGGCAAAGGGAGTCATCCCTTTCTCGCATGAGAATTCTATCGGAACAGTCGGTTTACAAGCGAATGACTACGTGGCTTGTGGCTTTGATCGAGCGGATCTTGTGATATGTATTGGTTATGACATGGTTGAGTATCATCCCCATCTTTGGAATAAGCAACGAGACAAAAAGATAATCCATATCGACATGATGCCTTCAGAGGTGGATGCGCATTATATATTAGAGGCGGGTGTCATCGGAAACATCGGTGATTCGTTAGACGTGATTAGTGAAACGGCCAAACCGCAAAAAGTATTTCAAGCCAGTGGATTGCGCAAAACGATAGTTGAAGAATTTAATACTTATGCGGATGATCAAAGTTTTCCATTAAAACCTCAAAGAATAATCTCTGATTTGAGAAAAGTTTTAAACCCCGAAGATGTCGTTATTTCTGATGTAGGTGCACACAAGATGTGGATGGCAAGAATGTACCAATGTGAACAGCCAAATACTTGCATTATTTCAAACGGATTTGCATCAATGGGTATTGGTGTCCCCGGAGCGATCGCTGCAAAAATTGCATTCCCAGATAAAACTGCATTGACTGTTACCGGAGATGCAGGCTTTATGATGAATTCACAGGAAATTGAAACAGCGCTTCGAATTAACACACCCATGATCATATTGGTTTGGACTGATAGTGAGTATGGATTAATAAAATGGCATCAAATGCGTCATTATGGACGGGAAAGTCATATCAAATTTAATAACCCTGATTTTGTTAAATACGCAGAGAGCCTTGGGGCGAAAGGTTACCGTGTTAATTCTTCAAATGAGTTGATCCCTACATTAGAGAAGGCCATAGCAGATAACACGGTAGTTATAATTGATTGTCCAGTCGACTATTCCGAAAATATGAAACTGACCGAAAAACTTGGCAACTTAATTTGTCCTATTTAGGAGCACGTGATGAAATCACACTATCCACTTTTAATTAAGAATGTAAAACATGGTGAATCTTCGCTTGAAGTGCGAACTCCATTTAGTGGTAATGTAATAGCCACATTTGAGACGGCAAATCACGATGTAGTTGAATTAGCATTATCGACAGCTGATGAATTATTTAAAGATCGTTCGAGGTGGTTAACCGTCGAGAGGCGATTGTCAATTCTAAATAAAACAGTTCTGATAATGGAGGAACGTTTTGAACAGTTAGCACGCGAAGCTGCAGCTGAAGGTGGAAAACCTTTACAAGATTCTCGAGTTGAAGTAGATCGTGCCATAGATGGCGTTAGAACAAGTATAGAATGTTTGCGTAGTGATGGCGGTCGTGAGATACCAATGAATAAGAATTTAGCTTCTATTAACAGACTGGCGTTTACAACATTTGAACCAATTGGACCTGTCGTTGCAGTAAGTGCGTTTAATCATCCACTAAACCTGATTGTTCATCAAGTTGTACCCGCTATAGCGGCGGGTAATCCTGTCATAGTTAAACCAGCAGAAGATACGCCAATATCCTGTTATAACTTTATAAATATTTTACATGAGGCAGGTCTGCCAAAAGCCTGGTGTCAATCATTGATTGTCCACGATATTGATGTGGCAACCTCATTAGTAACTGATTCTCGGGTTGGCTTTTTTAGTTTTATTGGTAGTAGTCGGATTGGCTGGATGCTCCGTTCCAAATTGGCGGCAGGAACGCGTTGTGCACTTGAGCATGGTGGAGCAGCTCCGGTCATACTAACTGAAGATGCTAATCTCGATAAAGCCATCCCATTGTTGGCTAAAGGCGGTTTTTATCACGCAGGACAAGTATGTGTATCTGTACAGCGGGTTTTTTGTCACAAAAATATTGCTAAGAAAGTAGCTACACGTTTAGCTGCCTATGTAGAAAAAATGAAAGTTGGTGATCCACTCGATGAAGAAACTGAAATAGGTCCATTAATTCGTACACGTGAAGTTAATCGAATACATGAGTGGGTGATTGAGGCTGGCAAATCCGGAGCGAAAATTTATTCAGGGGGTAATCCATTATCCGAGAGTTGTTATTCACCAACCGTTATTTTTAATCCACCTCAAGAAGTGCAGGTCTCTCGATTAGAAATCTTTGGACCGGTTGTTTGTATCTACTCTTATTCAAATATAGATAGTGCAATTAAACAAGCTAATTCATTGCCGCTAGCTTTTCAGTCGGCTGTATTTACACAGGATCTCGATAAAGCGTTATATATAAGTCAGCGGCTCAATGCCTCAGCGGTGATGATTAATGATCATACGGCGTTTCGTACTGACTGGATGCCATTTGCAGGTTTGAAAGAATCGGGGCTTGGTACTGGTGGTATCCCATATACATTTCATGAAATGCAAACGGAAAAAATGACCGTATTTAATTCAAATTCAATTTTAAGTTAGAGGATATAACCATGCCAGATACAACATTAGTTATTAAGATATTTGAGATTGCAGCTTACCTGTTTATTTTTGTGCTCGGGACAGGAGTATTGGTTCTTATTGGAATGTATATTCTTGATATTAATCAAACAAAACAAGCCATTCGACGTAATTATCCGATTATTGGACGTTTTAGATATTGGTTCGAAGAAATGGGGACTTTTTTTCGCCAATACTTTTTTGCAATGGATCGCGAGGAGTTGCCTTTTAATCGTGCCGATCGATCCTGGGTTTACCGAGCAGCAAAGGATATTGGTAATACAACCGCATTCGGTTCAACCCGGGATTTACGAACAAGTGGTACGGTATTATTTTCTAATTGTCCTTACCCGACGCTTGATGAAGATGCGACACCTGTCGGAGCAATAACCATTGGCCCTTATTGTAAAAAGCCATATACAACCGATTCGCTTTTCAATATTTCAGGTATGAGTTATGGGGCGATTTCTACACCCGCTGTGCGTGCGTTATCGAATGGTGCACGTATGGCGGGCTGTTGGATGAACACGGGTGAAGGAGGGTTATCACCTTATCACCTTGAAGGTGGTGCAGATATCGTGTTTCAGATCGGAACGGCTAAATATGGCGTTCGGGATGTTAATGGTCGATTGAGCGATATAAAACTACGTGAAATCGCCGCGCAAAAACAAGTAAAGATGTTTGAAATAAAATTAAGTCAAGGAGCTAAACCAGGGAAGGGTGGAATTTTACCAGGCGAGAAAGTAACAAAAGAAATCGCCAGAATTAGAGGGATCAAAGTAGGCGAAGATTCGATTAGTCCTAATCGACATCCCGAGATCAATAATGAAGAAGACCTGCTAAATATGATTGAGTATGTACGAAGTGTAACTGGAAAACCGGTTGGGTTTAAAACGGTTATCGGAGCGTATGGGTGGGTAGAAAGTTTATGTAAGGCCATTTTAGAGCGGGGGATCGAAAGTGCGCCAGATTTTATTACTATCGATAGTGCGGATGGAGGTACCGGTGCAGCTCCGATGAGTTTGATTGATTATATGGGACTGCCTATTCGTGAAAGTTTACCGTTAGTGATTAATATACTTGAACAATATGGACTTAGGGAACGTATCAAGATAGTAGCCTCAGGCAAACTCATTACACCCGCTGAGATCGCCTGGGCATTATGTATTGGCGCTCATTTTGTTACATCGGCACGTGGATTCATGTTTTCTTTAGGTTGTATCCAGGCACTACAGTGCAATAAGAATACGTGTCCAACTGGTATCACAACTCATAATAAACGATTACAAAAAGGACTGGATCCCGATTCAAAAGCCGAAAGGGTAAAGAATTATGTAAAGAATATGGTTTACGAAGTTGGAGTTGTCGCCCATTCCTGTGGTGTAAAGGAGCCGCGTCAGTTACGTCGCTTTCACGCCAGAATAGTTACCGAAGCCGGAAACTCAGTTTCATTAGATGATCTGTACCATCAAGAGAAAGTAACCCATGAAATAGTTTCCGGAACACAACTAAGTAAAGTGAATTAAGCTAATTTGGAGAAAGTGATGAATATTGTAATAGATACAACAAAAAATGTTTTTTCAGCATTAGATGGCGTCGGTCAGCATTTATCGATGCTGGGATTACGTTTATTATTGGCATGGGAATTCTGGGAATCCGGAGTAGAGAAATTTAACGGTGAAAACTGGTTTGCGCAAATTAAAGATGATTTCCCTTTTCCTTTTAATATTATTCCTACAGATATTAGCTGGTTTTTATCAACCTGGAGTGAATTGCTTGGAGCTGTTGCGCTTGTCATAGGTTTGGGAACACGATTTACGACTTTATCATTGATTATATTAGACATTGTTGCTTGGGTAAGTGTTCATTCCGGAAACGGCTATAATGTATGTAGTAACGGATATAAACTACCATTGATGTATATGGTGATGTTAATACCGTTATTACTATCTGGCCCAGGTAAGGCGAGTATTGATGAATGGCTGAAAAATAGATTTTTTTCAAACTAACTTTAAAAAGAGATATGAACATTCTAAATCAGATTAGAGTAAATATGCTTTCTATAATAAGCCTGGTTGTCGCTTTAACGGCACTTAGTTATAACACCTATAGAAATGAACTAACTGAAGAGAATCGAAATAAAAGGCATGCCGGATTTGAATTGTTAATGGAGCTAAACCAATTACAACTTCTAGTTGATTATGCTCACTACTCAAATGACAAAAAGACAGGAAGTCCGATAAAGGGTTGGAGCCATGTATTGTATATCAATGATATGAGTCATTTAATATCGAAGGAAGTGCTGGCGCAGTCTGCCAATTTACGACAAACCTGGCGGAACGAATGGGAGACTATGCATTCGAATGAAGAAAGTAATAAAAATATTACCGTATCGATCAATATTTTACGCAATAAGGTACTAAAAGAGATCGAACGTTTGGAATAAAATTTAAAACCTATTCGTGATTAACGAGTTTGATATTTTTGCTTGGATTTTTCAGTACGCCAGAGTTGGTAGTTAGGTTGTTGGCGATATGCACGAGTATTGATAAATTGCAGCACGTTTTGTAAACGGAAAAAACCGACCACCGATTCAACACGGATAATTTCTTCTCCTGACTCATCAAAAAATATCAGTGTCGGTGCGTAATCAAGGGCAAGTTCATCGGCCCATTGTCTGGCGGTAGTTCGCTTGCCAGTAGGAGTAACCAGCGGGCTGGACGACCACATATCAAGCTGTACCGATTTCATATATTTAAGTTGCTCAAGTATAGTGGGTCGAACCAGCGGGTTGGCATGTAAAACATCGCAGGCGTGACATCTTCGCTCTTCAAAGAATACCGCCAGCGGACCAGAATTTTTTAGCTTGGCTAAATCATAAGGTGGTGATGTAAAAATATTGTTTTCGTTTAAGATATCCTGCCCGAAGCTGTGAGCACCCTCAGCACGAGCAAGATAGCTTCGAAAATTTTCCTGACGAAAGTGTTTATCTGCAACATATTCTAATGCAGCTCGAAATTGATAAGGGGGACGATAACCAGTTAATGTCAAGGCATGTTGACCGCGATCGTCAATAAACATAACGGTGGGAGTGAAGGTGGCCTTGTGACGTGCGGCAAAAACTTTTTCACTGTATTGTTTGCCATCGATATCTGTGACCAGGCTGTCACCACGGACATTGATTGCGATCACATCAAAATTAGCGCGGGTATAGGAGACGATATCTTTACGTCCCCAGTTATTATTTAAAAGCGCTTTACAATATGGGCAATATGATTGGCCGAAATAGATAATCAGTCCACGGCGACCTCGATTCGCTTCTTTAATATCCTCCGGTATATCAAGAAAACTCAATTTAAACCATTCTGGAAGACTCAGTGCCTCGCGTAAAGGTTCATCGTTAATGGCAGGATCATCTGAGGACTTGGCAAAGGTTTGCCCGGTAAGACTCATACCAAGATAGAGGATTAAAGACGCGGTTAAGAGTAGTGTTTTCATAAGGCCATTGTGCTTGAATAAACCTGGATTATAAGTTATTTCACTTAATATCAGTTGCTAAAAAATAGAAATGGTTGTTTTAGATCAAATAAAGTTTAAATTTCTGTCCCATTATATTCGCTGAAGCAACTCACGGAAGTTTCATTTTGTTTCTCTATTATTTAAGTTTGTTACCAGTTTTGTCGTCGTCACTTTAAATACTTATTTTAAAATTCCAGTTAATAAATTTTGTGCAAGTGTTCGACTAAGCTGCTTTTTCTGTTCTGAAGAAGAAGCGATATCCCTGAGTTGTCCCGCTGTTAGTAACATCATTAATCCATGTGCCAGTGACCAGGCAGATACAGCGAATGATTGTGAATCGCCCGATTTAAATATCCCCAAGGCCTGACCATTGATAATGATCTGTTCCAGCCCGGTAAATGCATTTGCGGATTTTTCGCTAAACGTTTTACTGAGAGAGTCAATTTCTAATACACCACCGAACATTAAGTACATCATTTCTGGATTAGCTATTCCTAAATCAACATAGGCCTCGGCCGCCGAGATCAGTTGTTGTTCCGGATCATTTTGCTGCTTTTTCACGACCTCCAATAATGACTGGGTAAGCTGCTCAAATCCGGTTTGAGCAATCGCCGTGAGCAAGGCCGCTTTGTCTTCAAAATGTCGATAGGGTGCCGTGTGGCTCACCCCTGCCACCTTGGCGACTTCACGTAAACTCAAATGTGCCGCCCCTTTGGTTGGCAACAGTGAAATGGCTGCCTGAATTAAGCTGGCTCGTAGGTCCCCGTGATGATAGGTATTTTTCTCAGATCCGGTCATTTTTTATCACCTCTTGAGATTATCGGATAAAATGTTGACAATGTAAACATGTCTGCTATATTTAATGAAAGTTTACAGTGTAAACATATTCTTAACAGGAGAAATAATATGGGCTTATATACCAATGTACTGTTTCCGATGGGGTATGACTTGATGATGAGTTCAGAAACCAAGGGGGAGGCCCGAGCTCGG
Organism: uncultured Ectothiorhodospiraceae bacterium; assembly: GCA_947259425.1. Taxonomy (GTDB): domain Bacteria; phylum Pseudomonadota; class Gammaproteobacteria; order UBA6429; family Thiohalophilaceae; genus SZUA-24. Next base: position 16,041 of record CAMYMO010000217.1, read on the forward strand.
CAGTTATCCCAGGTATCAGGTGATATATTAGAGATCGGTTTTGGTACCGGGCTGAACTTACCGCATTATCCTCAGCATGTGCAAAAAATCACCACGGTAGACCCTAATCCAGGCATGAATAGCAAGGCCGAAAAACGTGCCAGACAATATCAGATTAAAGTAGATATTCATCCATTTAAAGGTGAGCAATTACCTTTTGCGGATAACAGTTTTGATAGTGTCGTAACCAGCTATACATTATGCAGTGTTGAAAATATTCGCCAAACCTTAACAGAGTTACGACGAGTACTTCGCCCAAGCGGACATTATTATTTTTTGGAACATGGGTTGAGTCACGAACACCACATCCAAAAATGGCAGTATCGACTCAACTCAATTCAAAAGATCGTATCAGCAGGTTGTCAGCTTAACCTGGACATTAAAATGTTGATCCGTGAGGCGGGGTTTCAAATAATTCAACTGAATGAATTTTATATGAGTGATGATCCCAAAACGCATGGCTATATGTATCAGGGAATCGCTAAATGCGATGTATAATGGTACTCATTGCCATTAAGCCAAGTATCTGAGTCAGCAAGATAATTATGGCGCTTCTTGCTGGAGTTCATCTTTTGTTGTTTCACCAAGATAACTCTCATCAATCTCGACACGGTTGCGACCAAGGTGCTTGGCTTTATATAAATATTTGTCCGCTCGATCGATTAAGGATTGAATGGTTTCGCCCGGGCGGTGGATGACCAGCCCGGCTGAAAACGTCGGTAAGGGGATGGAATGATCAGCGTGTATATAGGCTGTGGAAGAAACTTTTGCCTGTATCTTATGAATGGCACGCAAGGCCCCTTCTTTATCTGTGTTGGGTAGCAATACCGCAAATTCCTCACCACCATAACGTGAGACCATATCGTAGCGGCGAAATATCGATAGAACGTCGCGAGAATATATCCGTAATATTTCATCGCCAATGGAATGGCCGTATGTGTCATTTACTTTTTTAAAAAAGTCCAGATCAATAGTGATTAAGGTTAACGGCGTTTTATCACGTTCCGAACGACCTATCTCATCTTCTGTGCGACGTAAAAAGGCTCTTCGGTTGGGCAGGCCGGTGACATCATCGGTTAAACTGAGTACGCGTACCTGGTCAAGTTCTTCGCTGAGCTTTTGGCTGTTGCTGCCAACCATACTGAGATAGGCCTGGGTTTCATCCAGGATTAAGGCGAGGTCGATTTTGCTGCTTAACAGGCTGCGAATATTAATGATGATTTTCCGCCGTTCCATTTCAATGGTTTCATCTTCGAACGTCAATGGCTCCAGTTCATGTAGTGTGTTTTCCAGTTGTTCACTAAACTCCTGATACTGGGTCGCGGAGGTATGAATTTTATCTGTTAATATGGATTCCAGGTGTTGAATTTCCTGATAGTGCTTATTCAATCGTTGGCGAAACAGTGAGTCCACTCGCATTTCAACCGAGGGGCTTGTCTCGACATCCTGTTCTGTTTCAGTTGCTTGCGGAAAATGGGGTTGTTGTATTTGTGCGGTCGACTCAAAATCTTCCATTCGTAAAACGGGTGGCTCATCACCCAGCAATGGTTTGAGTGCCTCTCGAATCAACTCTTCATCGGGCTCGATCAATTTCTCGGTTATATTGGTTATATTCTTTATATACGCATGCAAAACGGCGAGTTCATTTAATGTAATAGGGGGCTGCAAACGCTTTTGGACCAGTTTTAGTTCGAGGTAAAGCAAGGAGTTTGTCGGCAGATGTTTACGATAGCTTTCTAAAATGACATGCAAAATCGCCGCGTACCCATAGGCGATTTTATTTTGATTTGAAGTTAAATTTCTTAAGGCGAGCTGCACTTGTTGATAGATAACCTGACCCTGCGCCGTAGTTTTCAGCGCATCGATTATCGACAATATGCCACCACCCAACTCAGAATCTAAAATTGGATATTTTTCTTTACCTGTCTTTGCATCCATCCAGGTAACCTTTGTTTTTTATTCTAACTTTTTATAGGACCCCCATCCTATGAAACAAAATGGTTCGGAAGCGATGCTTAAAATAAATATGGCCATCCAAACCTTGTATCCAGCTTCTATCGAGCTTTGAATATTATTATTTAATGATATATTTGACGATCCTACGCCAGTGATACATATATTTAAGAATTGTGCGGTATTGTAACTTAAAAACTATATTTAAACTGCCAGTTTAATTGATTCGAGTCAGTAAAAGCACGAACTAGTGAATGAGGGTAATCATTCAGCTATTTTGAAATATTTCATTAAAACAATAGTTTATAGATATGTCTTGATAACTTGCAAAATTCATGTGTGATTTAGTTTTGTTAGATTTGGGTACGATAATACCTCTTTCTCCAGCCAACAAAATCAAAAATACAGAATGATCGACTGATAAATTCTCGTATAACACGGATCCAGACTAATTTTCGCTAATAATTAGACCTTGCCAAAATACGATGCGAATTAGGTAACGGTATATGTTTTTCGCATCTTTTCAAATACGTCCGGGCGCCAGGGGCGAAAGGCCAGAAAAAGGCTGTAACCGAATCTTTCTGTTAACGGTAAGGGACGATCTTGCTCATTGAGAATATGAAAATCCTGCACAAGCTGTTTGATGCGACGATTAAATTGATCGCAGGATGATTTAGATAACATCCCTGATAGAAATTGGAATGTTTCTTCAACTTTATCGAAACGACTTTGTAAAAAATCCTCTTGCAGGTGTTCGGTAAAAAAACTTTGGATTGGACCATTGGGGCGCCAGGAGAATTTAGGTGAGATTCGCAATCGAATTCGATTGTTCGGTAACAGGTCAATCATTTTGATTCGGTCAAGCCGGGCAAGGTATTGAATTATTTCAGTTTCTGATAAGTCATACCAGGTGATGATATCTTCAAACTTCCAACCATTAATCACGACAAATGCAACTAACAACAACTTTATGTCAGCAGCCAGTTCAAGCTCTTGTTCTACGCTAAGTTGATTGAGCTGTTGATAATTTAACTCCATTTGTTTGACCAGATCGCTGATTTCTATTTCTAATAGCTGACAAATTTGATCCAGCCGTTGTAGTGAAAAATTCTGTTCAGCAAACAAACGTTTGATGCTGGCTTCACTGAGACCAAGCTTTTGACCGACATCTCGATAGGTCAGGCCATGACTTTTGAGCATGGTTTTCAGGGTCGAGATGAGAGAGGTCGTTTGGCTCATGGTGGTACACCGAGAAGTAGTGATAATTAATACTTAATAGCCAAAATAGTGCAACTATTCAAGTAATGGTTGCATAAAATGCACCCATATACCACACTCATATCATGGATGTCATCTCTACAGAGCTATTTTATTCCCGCACTCAGCGCCAGCTTGGTGCCTGGATGATTTTGTTATTAGGGCTGTTTTCCGTTCGGGTTGTTGTCCAACTTCAGGTTCTATCAAACCCAATCACTTATTTACCGGAGTTTGAAGATTGGTACAGTGCTGTTATTCCCTACCAGCATTTGTTGATCAGCCAGGCGGTGATACTGGCGGGAGGCTGGGTTTATGTCTGGCGTTTGTTTAATACACGGGTTGTGCCTAATCCACGGTTAGGTAGGGCATTGTATTTTATCGGTTGGATCTATTGGTCTGTCATGTTTATCCGATTGATTTTGGGTTTTACCTTATTGTCTGATGTTCACTGGTTTGCCCAGGAATTACCCGCGCTGTTTCATTTACTGCTTGCCAACATATTGATGTTAGTGGGTCAGTATCATCGTGGAAATTGGCCTAGATCATGACCAATGCCATTCAATCGAGTTTGCAATGGGTTATCTATCCATTGGTCATGCTGTCAGGTTTAATCGGTTATTTGTTCTTACAGGCGAATTATTCGGGCGTGATCTGGATTGCTTATATTCCTGTGCTGGTTGCGACGATAGTTGTTACAGGATTGGAGATCCTGATTCCGCACAAGCGTGCCTGGTTGCCAAATCAATCGGATATTAAAACGGATACGGCTTACATGTTATTCGTACAAGTCGGCGTTCCGCTGATTCTTGGGATTGGATTGGTGAGTATGATGCACGCGCCTATTTCGGAGTTTGGGAGTAAGACGTCCGGCTGGTGGCCTCATCATTGGCCGCTGCTGGCACAAGGCGGAGTGATGTTATTGGTCGCTGAATTTTTCAGTTATTGGTTACATCGTCTTGCGCATACGCTACCGGTATTGTGGCGTTTTCATGCGGTGCACCATTCATCTGAAAAACTCTATTGGTTAAACGTAGGACGGTTTCATCCTTTAGAGAAAATTCTTCAATATGTCGTGAGTACTTTTCCCTTTATGTTAATGGGTGTCAGTCAGGATGTATTGGGATTGTATTTTGTTTTTTATGGTATTAATGGATTTTTCCAGCATTCAAATATAAAAATCAAATACGGGGTATTAAATTATCTGGTTAGCAGTGCGACCTTACATCGCTGGCATCATTCTCCAAATATCGCCGAAGCAAATCATAATTATGGAAATAATTTAATCGTGTGGGATTTATTATTTGGGACCTGGTTTTTACCGCGCGATCGTCAAATCAATGAGGTTGGATCAGGTATGCAAAATTATCCGAAGTCATTTGCTCGACAATTGGTTAAACCCTTTGAAGGAATAGCTGCCAACATGAGGTCGAGGATTAGTTATTTTATTAGTATGTTGGTGATTAAAATAGTTGGGAATTATCTTATTTATAGATACTGGAAACCATTTATTAAAAAGTCAAAGAATCCGGAAATTTATCAACAAAATATTTTAAAAAAAATAATTCATAACAATGCCAGGACGCGGTTTGGACGACTGCATGGTTTTTCGCGAATTAAAACTGAAACTAAATTCAAGTTAGATGTACCGATTATGCAATACGAGGACATTGAGGCCTTCCTAACCGAGCAGGCGATAACGGCAAGCCCTGTTTTATACAATGACAAGCCATTATTTTATGCCAGGACGAGTGGTACAACGGGTCGTCCGAAGGATATACCGGTAACGAAAAACTCATTATCTGAATTAAAGCGACAGCAACGTTTATTGACCAGCTATCAATATCAGCTATGTCCTGAGGCCTTTTCAGGTAAAGCACTTGGTCTAGTCAGTCCTGCCATTGAAGGCTACCGGGACGATGACATCTCATACGGATCAGCATCAGGATATGTTTACAAAACCATGCCAGCTTTAATAAAAAATCGTTACGTTGTTCCCGCAGAGGTATTTGACATAACCGATTATGAGATGAAATATCGTGTGATATGTCGACTTGCCTTGGCGGAAGAAAATCTTACTTATTTAGGGACGGCGAATCCATCTACTTTTTTACGTATACGCCAGTTATTAACAGATGAATGGGAAACATTGTTAACCAGCTTGAAAACAGGTGTATTGGAAGGCGTTGAGACATTACCTGAAGATTTACAGACGTTATTGAACACAAAAATAAGACCGGAACTAGCCCGTTATGAAAAATTAAAAAAATTAAATTACTCCGAGTATCGAGAGTTCAAAGATATTTGGCCATCTATTCGCATGCTTACTACCTGGACCGGAGGTAATTGCCAGGTTGCCTTAGAACGACTTAATAATTCATTGCCTAATGACGTTAAACTGATTGAGCTTGGATACGTTGCCAGTGAATTACGTAGTACGATAACGTGTGACCCAAAGACGAATGCGGGGATACCCGTTCTCGATCAGAATTATTACGAGTTTATTGAAAAGCACGACTGGGATAATGGTCATCGGGAAACGCTGGGGATGTCTGAGCTTGAGTTAGGGAAACATTATTATATTATCGTGACAACGAATTATGGTTTATATCGATATTTTATGAATGACCTTGTTGAAGTGTGTGGCGTATTCCAAAATACACCTTTAATTAAATTTATTCAAAAAGGCAATGGAGTGACTAATATCACCGGAGAAAAGGTATATGAAAACCAACTCAATGAAGCCATTCTCGACAGTTGCACTGAATTAGATTTACAGATCAATTTTCACATTACCCTGGCAAATGTCGTTCAAGCCCGGTATGAGGTCTATGTCGAACTCGAATCAAATGAAATGATCAATATATATGTGTTAGCACATGCCATTGATAAGAACTTGTCGAAATTAAATATCGAATATTCGGAAAAACGTAAAAGTGGTCGGTTGTTAGCACCGGCTATTTATAGCCTTAATCGGGGAACCGCTGAAGAATATAAGCAGTACCAGGTCAGTCGTGGGCAACGTGAGGGACAATATAAGCTTGTTACCCTGTTAGATAAAAGCCAGTTTAAGTTTCCTATTCAGGACTATCTTGCAAGAGTCGATGAAGAAGACGCACGCCATGCTTCAAATTAAAGATATAGAGTTTAAAGAGCTTAATATACCGTTTAATACGGCTTTTACTCATGCATCGGCATCTCGTCATTCAACCCAGACTATTTGGGTGAAAATTACAACAACTTGTGGTTTAACGGGATATGGCGAGGGATGTCCTCGTGAATACGTAACCGGTGAGTCACTTGAGTCGGCGCTGAGATTTATTGCCGACCAGAAAAAGGTTGTACTGGAGGACATACATGACTTGTCAACACTAACTGATTGGGTTAATGAAAATGAAAAATTAATCGACTCTAATCCGGCTGCCTGGTGTGCAATTGAGTTAGCGCTGTTAGATATCATCGCACAAAATGAATATTGTAGTATCGAGAACTTATTGGATGTGCCGATTATTCGAGAAAGTTTTACATATACTGCTGTACTGGGTAATAACAAATTTTCAGCTTTTAAGCGCCAAGCCCTTCAGTATAAAAAGTTAGGGTTTCTGGACTTCAAAATAAAATTATCGGGCAATTTGAAAGAAGATACAGAAAAACTGGACTTTTTATCAAAGTCACACAGTGCTGTTAGAATTCGTGTTGATGCCAATAATTTATGGAAAAATAAAGACGAGGTAGTCGAGTATGTGTGTGAACTCAACAGCCCTATTTTTGCGATAGAAGAACCGATTGATCCTGAACAGTATGAAGATCTACAGGCAATATCGCGATCGCTGGCTATACCGATCATATTGGATGAAAGTTTACGAAGGAGATCACAGTTAGACTATGTTAAAAAAAATCCGTCGAACTGGATATTAAATGTCCGAGTTTCAAAAATGGGCGGGCTGATACGATCCCTAAAGGTAATACAGGAAGCGCGCAAACATCGTCTTCCATTAATAGTTGGTGCTCATGTTGGCGAAACCAGCTTGTTAACCAGAGCAGGTTTCGTTATTGCCCAGGCAGCACATGATTCACTATTGGCACATGAAGGTGGGTTCGGTCGCTACCTGTTGAAAGAGGATGTATGTGATGAGTCTCTTATGTTTGGTCGTAATGGAAAAATTCAATATTCACTCGATAAATTGTCCAGTCCTGGATTTGGATTAGCCATCAATAGTTAGGCGCAGGTTCTGTGAAGGTTGAGTGTGTGAGAAAATCATATATTTTTACGACACTTATGAAAAAAATTGATGTGGTAACGAAGTAACAAAAAGGCCAGCGTTTGCTGGCCTTTTTTATGTTGGGTAGGTCTGGGTCAGGTAGTCAATCCATCTTTGTTTCAGAAAGCCTTATCAATTTACAGCCGTTATATTCATTTATCTTAACTAAAACTTAGATATTATAATCAAGATTAATTAGCTGTTTTTTTCACAAACGGAAAGATATCGGTATAACCCATAATATCAGTAAACAATAAAACCAAAAAAACAATCAATGCGACTTCGAGTAATCCAGCGCCAGCGGGTAGCTCATCCATCTGTTCATTCATTAACCGAACTTCGTCCGCCGTCATTGACATAACGCGTTGTTTGGCCAGTTCGGGGTCGACGCCACTATCGGTTAATGCGGTTCTGACTTCCTCGCGATCGAGAGTTTGTAATAGTTTGTCACGGTCGATTTGATGTTGTCCTTGAGTGACCAGATCAGCACTGGTGACAATACCGGCATTGACGGACGATAAAGCGCAGATATACAACATTGTTACGATGAGTAATTTTGGTATTAATCGATTTTTAGCGAGCTGAGCAAACATAATTACCTCCAAATTAGAATTTTTATGTATAAATAGTATGCAGTCATATCAGCTGATTAGGTATTTGATGATATTTTACCATGAATCCACTAGCTAGTTCGCAAAGAGCATGCCCAACTGACGAAAGCACAGACTTATGACGTCACAGATAGCCAATTAGGCTCGTGACACGGTATCTTGTGATGCAGTTCACACTTTTTAAGGGATTCAGCCCCGAACGCGTCGTTTTCGGGGCGAGGAATCTGCTTTCAGGTTCTGATCTTGAATATAATACGAACCATGAAAAATGCTAATCGTCAGTGAGTACAGCACAAGTGATATCAGTTTTAATAAGGAATACAACCAACAAGGTAACTGGTTTTAACCAGATGGTATTTCGCCTGTTGAGAAAACCTCGGGTATTACTCTATTGGCTGCTAAAGGCGCATTGGGCCCAACTTGTTTTACTGGCCGTCTTGTTTTTCTTCCCTGTTATGATGCCCAAATATGTTGATAGTACTCTGGAGAAATTCTATAAACCTGTTTCTGAAAAAATACTATTCGGCCTGATTGAAAGAGAACGACCCCATCCTCGTCTGGCCGAACGGCAACAACAATTTAAGCTGTTTGTCTGGAGTGCGGGGATTGGAATCATGCTTTTGCTGTTATGGGTAGATGTTCCTAAAGCGTTAAAACGTGCAGAACGCCGGGCACGGGAATATGAAAGCAAGGCCGATAAAAGTCTGGCAACCCAGCCTTCACGCAGTATTTTATTTTATCGATCGGCCATCGCAATGGCTTCAGATCCTGATTATGAGCAGCAGATAGTTTCGAAACTAAACAAATTAGACAAACAACTTTCTCAGGTTGCGTATGGTGACCAATTCAACAGTCATCCCAACCAAACCGTCGTTTTATCTGAACAACAACATCAAAATGAGCAACAAGCCTTAATTTCGGGTGAACGCTATAAAATTGAAAGCGAACTTGGTCGTGGTGCGATGGGTACAGTCTATTCTGCTTATGACGATATACTTGAGCGTCGTGTGGCAATCAAAGAACTGGCTATTCACTTAGCGGATAATGAGCAATTAAGAGGTCGGTTTCAACAAGAAGCCAAAGCGCTAGCAAGATTGGCTCATCCGCATATAGTACAGGTGTATGATTTTATTGTTGAGAGAGATCGCACCTGTATCGTGATGGAATATGTTGATAGTTTAAGTCTTGAAGAATATCTAAAAATAAATACTAACTTATCTATCGAGCAAACGATAACACTCGGCAATAAGCTGGCAAATGCTATGGCTTATGCGCATGAACGTGGTGTGATTCATCGTGATTTCAAACCAGCAAACGTACTTTTAACTAAATCGTTTACACCAAAAATTACAGATTTTGGTCTGGCTAAAATAACCGAGTCAAGTATTGATACCCAAACCGGGACGATAATGGGGTCACCTGCCTTTATGAGCCCAGAACAGGCGCTGGGTGATCCCACGGATGAACGCTCGGATATATACTCATTGGGTATTACCCTTTATAAGATGACAACAGGAAAATTACCCTTTGAAGGTGATACTGCAGATGTTATGGCCAAGCAAATCAATTGTGCACCTACATTACCGCGAGAAATTAATAACGATATTCCTCAGAATATTAATAATCTCATTATGAATATGTTGGCCAAAAAGCCAGAAAATCGGATTCAGTCAATGGTGAAGGTGTCCCGACTGCTCAGTTAAGCAAGTCAATCAGGAAAAGCAATTTTAAAAAGAAACGGTTCCAAGCCCTGGTTAAATACAAAATAACACTCAGGTGAGTCTCAGTATTTAATAGGCGCTATACGTTCCTTTGTTAAATCTCTTCAAGCAAATCTTCTTGCAGGTATATCTTTTCTTTAGCTGGCATTAACAGGTTCGTGGTTGCCGCGATATCAAAACCATAAAAATCTTTTAGGTATCGGTGTAGATGTCGATTGTAATACTCTAAATGGGCTTCGATGCTTTCGACGGTTTGTCGAGCTAACTCACAGGCTTCCTGCTCAGGTAAATTAATGGTAAAGGTATTCCTGATGTAGAAAAAACCAACGTCCGTCATACTGTCTTTAATTACATTCCATAATTCATTACACACCACGTCTGGATTACTCTCTCTATCCAGGTTAATCACGATTGCATAGGCCATCGCTTACTCCTACTTTTTTATTGTTTGGGGGTGGGGCAATTTTATGTGTATAGTTATCGATTGTGAATATTGAGAGACACTTTGTAACATATTTTAATAATGGTTTTTAACCTTCGATTTTTCTGTGGTAAATGATCTGTGTTACTTTTTTTAAAAATCGTCTTGTACTCATCGTTATTAATTCAAAACCATTACAGATTTGGCCAAGGATTAAAATAGAATTAGTAATTCTGGTAGCGTACAAAGCGTGGCAAGGAAAAATCTAAAAAATGTGATCGGTAAGGTCAAGTAATGTGAGTAAAAGGTATTTTAGATGAGACACAACATGCCTTTTTTACGACGCTCGAGAAATATCATCTTGCAGATATAAATAAACGACCACAAAAAATAAAAAACCGCTTAAACAGGGTAGCATAGTCACGAGTTCGATGTTGAGTGTTTACACCAAAAAAGTAGCTTTCCCTGGTTTACCTGTTAGCTAAGCTAGTGGACACTTATCAAATTCTTCTAAGTCTGCGGGCTGTGATCGGCAAACGGCGAACGAAAACAATAAAGAAGGATGAAGAACAGGGTGGTTATTTAGTCGGAAATTAGTATAGTTAGTACAAGTCACTCTCTGAACTGGTTTATGATGCGTAATGTCATATTGGTAGTATTGCTAGTGATGCTTTGGCCAAAACTGGTTATGGCAGCGAACCTGGCGGATAATACCTGGTTTGAGCAGGATGCCAGCGGCAATACGTTAATTCATGTTTATTTTTTCTGGTCAAAAAAATGTCCACATTGCCTTGAGGCATTACCTTATCTCGAGATGCTGGCTGATGAGCAGGATTATATTCAGCTACAGTCCTACCAATTAGTTGGTGAACCGGAAAATGTCGCACGTTACCAATGGATGATGCGCTCGCTGGATCGCGAGGCACAGTCAGTTCCCGCCTTTGTGTTTTGCAATACGGCCTTAACCGGCTACGATGCCGAGTTTTCACCTCAGCAAATCGAAACCTTGCTTGATAAATGTCGACAACATATCGATGTGCATGGAACCTTGCTAAATTACTCCCTGTCCGAATTTGAACAAACGCAAATAGTGTTACCCTTTTTCGGTGAGGTATCGATAAGTGGCAACAGTTTGCCATTTATGACGCTGGTTATTGCCGGCGTCGATGCCTTTAATCCCTGCGCATTTTTTGTCTTAATGTTTCTTATGAGCATGATGTTACACACACGTAAGCGTAGTCGTATGTTGTTGGTGGGTGGCGTCTTTGTGTTTATTTCTGGTTTGCTCTATTTCCTGTTTATGGCCGCCTGGTTAAATCTGTTCAAGACCATTGGCCAACTTGAAATCATTACCGTCATTGCTGCATTAATTGCCATCGTGGTTGGGGTGATCAATATCAAGGATTTTATTTGGTTCAAAAAAGGGATCTCACTGACTATTTCCGACAACACGAAACCTGCGTTATATCAACGGGCGCGCACCCTGCTACAGGCACGTTCGCTAGTGACGATGCTGGCGGCAACAATCGGGCTGGCTTTTTTTGCGAATTTGTATGAGTTTTTGTGTACGGCAGGTTTCCCAATGGTGTATACCAGAATTTTAACCTTAAGTGAGTTATCAGACTTCCAGTACTACCTGTATTTGGGCTTTTACAATCTAATCTATATCACGCCATTGATGTTGATCGTATTACTTTTTACCTGGACGATGGGTAAACGCCAGTTGCAGGAGACGGAAGGGCGACGCTTAAAACTCGTCTCGGGTGCAATGATGCTGGCCCTTGGCCTGGTTTTACTTATCGACCCCAGTGTACTTCAGAACCTGATGATGACGTTATTTATATTGTTAATTGCTATCGTGTTAGCCATTGTCGTGATCAGAATTGATAAGGTCGTTGCTAATCGAAAATAGGCTACGGGAATTAATCAATACTTTTTATCAATAGGGCACTATCCAGAGTGAAAATTCCTTGAACTCATCACTCGTTTGTTTTTCGTTTGGGGATTAATCTACTGGGGATTAATCTACTCCATGAGCCACTCAGGTTTTTAGTCACTTTTTCTCTTTCACCCGAGATTAAAATGTTCTGCCCCCCCATTTAGCTGCCTCCATTCCACACAAAACGACTAAATACTCTTCGTAACCTATTGATAAGATAGGGAAATGAAATTTATCTAAATTGCATAAGGGGATTTCCGCTGTGATATCGCTTCACCAGATAAGAAGCCAAGAAATCAGCTTAGAAGATGATTAACACTTGGATTAAAGGCAAATTTACTGGAGATAACAAAATGAAAAATTTAGCAAAAACAGCATGGAAAAACAAAGCACTTATATCAGCAAAGAGTACGGTCATGATGGTCGTGGTTTCGCTTTCACTCGTGGGTTGCGGAGGCGGTGGAGGTGATGGGGCTGCGGGTAATCCTCAAGGTGTCGCCTCGCTTGGCATCGACCCGTTAGGTCGAGGTGACGGCTTTGATATTAGCGAAGGTAATTATGCGGGTCGCTGTTACCAGGACGATGACCTCGAAGCGAATCGCCCGATGGGGCCTGACCCTCGTCGTGTCGCAGCTGAGGAGGCAGAGGAAATAGCATTAGCTAGTCAGACGGCGGCGGATCTGGCAAGAGCGGCACTGGAAATTGCAAAACAAGAATATGAAGACTCATTTGTTCCTCAGGCGGCACCGCCAAGAGAAGATAGTGTATTGGCCGGGATTGCCTACATGGTAGCGGTGACCGCCGCGAGAGATGCGACCGAGAAAGCCTATAATGTCGGGCTCGATGTTCTTGCACCGGAGAAAGTGACTACCTGGGCGGATATTTTTGAACACCCAGATAAGCTTTTTAAAAGTATTGGAGAGGAATTATTAGATCCAGGTAACTATGGATTTACCTTTGATGATACCGGTTATGGTGAGATCATCACTGATCTTGTCACGGATGTTGTAAAGAAAAAATTGTTGGCGTTGCTTAAAGACGCTCGCGACCTCGCACTTGCCGAATATAATGCCGCGGTCAATAAACTAACCCCAGAGTTACCGGAACCCGTTGCCGATCCCATTGCACAGGCAAATTATGAAGCGGCACTCGCTAATTATGAAGCGGCGCAAGCGCAAACCATAGCGGATGCTAATGCTGCGTTTGAAGCACGCATGTTTGCTGAAACGGCGCCCTCCGATCTCCCACCTTGCGATTCAGAGGAACTCGGACAAGCTCTGTATACTGCCTTTTGCACGGGTAATTTTGTAAATCCAATCACGCCAGAGGAAGAAGCTAATGTTCCTGGCATAACTGAATCACTAAATAATTACATAGAGGAAGTGTGCGATGCGGTGTCCTAGGTCGGTGCATGTTAAATATTAGAGGTAATCAATAAAAAGGGAGGCGAGTTAAACCGCCTCCCTTTTTCGTGTCTTATATTTAGACTAACCGTTTCGCATATCAGTTTCATTCAAATTTATAGATTACGATTAGCTAAATAATTGTTTGCATTCACCTTATTTGTGGATATACAAGTACCGTGATTATTAAATCAGTGTGAGTATATTTATTGAATTCGTCCCTCTGTCTAATTCAACTTGCTATTATTAAACAGGGTAAAAGGATTTGAGCGGGGGGTGTTATCGTTACTTTATTCCGTATTTTATATAGGGTGAAGATCAACCTATTGTATTCGGCGAGGTTTATTGTCTTAGTTATTTTTGGAATAAAAGTAAGGTTACGATAGTCATAATGGAAGATGCAGGCAGATATATAATAAGTAAAACTTTTTCAAAAATGACACTGTTTTCATTAGGGGATACCTTCTTGTTTAATCAGCGTTTAGGCTGCCTGCCTGACCAGGTTATGCCGCGATTTTTAACCCATTTGATTTGGCTTGTACTATCCGTCGTGCTTTTCTCATTCCACGGATATACGCAGGCCGCACCAAGTATTATGCTAAGTCCAGAAGAAAAGAAGTGGCTGGCAGCCCATCCGGTTGTTCGCATTGGTGTAGATGCTGAATATGCCCCCTATAGTTTTATTGCAGCAGATGGACGTTACCAAGGAGTGGCTCCGGATCTTATTGATCGAATCAGTCTTATCTCAGGAATACGTTTCGAAATTATCCCTAACCTGACTTGGCCGCAGATCTTACAAGGTGCAAAAGCCCGCTCATTAGATGTGGTCGCCACGGCGGTTAGGACAGAAGAACGTGATAACTATCTTAACTTTACTGATGTTTATATACCGACACCATTAGTGATCATGACCAGAAAAAATGATGATCGCATAACGACTGCGCTAGACTTACGGGGAAAAAAAATAGCCTTAGTTAAGGGCTATTCCTCCAGTAAAAAGGTAATGAACGAGTACCCGACTATCCAACCCAATCAAGTGGATACAAGTCTGGAAGGGTTACGCGCTGTCGCAGCTGGAGTAGCCGATGCCTATGTGGGGGTACTCGGGGTCAGTGCATTCCAGGCTAGCAAGCATGGAATCATTAATCTTAAGGTAGCGGCACCGTATGAGATGGTGTTCAATGGCCAACGTATCGGCGTTCGAAAAGACTGGCCAGAATTGGTTTCAATTCTAGATAAATCGATAAAAGCAATCCCGGAAAATGAAAAAATCAGTACCTTAAAAAAATGGGTGCCAATCGATATGCGGGAAAAACAGTCGCCAGAACTTAACTTATCGGATAATGAGAAGCGTTGGTTATCGCAACACAAACAAATACGCCTTGCTATTGATCCGGATTTTGCACCGGTTGAGTTTATTGATCGGCAAGGAAATTATTCAGGTATTTCTGCGGATTACGTCCAAAAGTTAAGTAGTAAACTTGGAATCACAATGAAGGTCGTGCCGGATATAACCTGGAGTCAAGCCCTGGATTTAGCAAAAAAAGGTGAAATAGACGTCTTTGCTGCGATCACGCCAACCGATGAAAGAACAAAATATCTTAATTTTAGTAATCCCTACTTCAAATATCCTGTTGTGATATACACTCAAAGTGATTTTCATGTTATCTCCGGGCTCGATAGTTTAACTCATAAAAAAATCGCAGTGGTAAAAGATTATTTTGTGCACGAACTGTTACGACAAAATCACCCTGAGCTTGAACTCATACCGTTTGACAGTACCTATGCAGGATTGTCGTCAGTCTCGACCGGACGTATTGATGCCTTTGTTGGTGATATCGCAACGGCAACTTTTGTGTTGCGAAAATATAATCTAACTAATTTAAAAATTGCTGCTCCGACCGATATTGATAGTTCAGGCCATGCCTTTGGTGTTCGTAAGGACTGGCCAGAAATGGTCGGTATTTTAAATAAAGCCATGGACTCCATGCGGCCGGAAGAACATCTTGCCATTCGACATAAATGGATAGACATTGAGGTCGAAAAATTCCCTCGCTACTGGATATGGATAGCTTTAACAGCGGCAGGATTGGTTGTCGTATTTATTGTGCTAAGCACAGTATTGCGTATCCAGGTGCGTAACAGAACAGCAGAACTTGATCACAAAAATCAACTGTTGGAAAAGGAAAATAGTGAGCGTAAACGTGCGGAACAGGCATTAGTCGACAGTGAACAACGTCTCACCCAGTTTTTTCATGCGACATTTGAGATGGTGTTCTTTCATGAAGGTGGGCAGATTTTGGATGTCAATCCCGCGACAATGAAAATGACAGGTTATACCCTCAATGAGCTTATTGGCAGGAATCTGTTGGAATTTGTCGAGCAAAAATCACGGTCGTTTGTAATGAGCAAAATGGCTGATGGCGGTATAGAACCTTATGAAGCAAATATTATTACCAAATCCGGATCGATTATGCCAGTTGAAATCCATGCTGAAAATATCAATAAGGACGGTGAGGTAGCAAGAGTGGTCAGCTTACGCGATATTACTGAACGTAAAAAAAGTGAAGAAGCATTACAGCATGCTTATGATGTGCTGGAAGTTAAAGTTGAAGAGAGAACAGCTGAACTCAGTTTGGCTAATTCTAAATTGAAAGAGCTCGACCAGTTAAAGTCAATGTTTATTGCATCAGTTTCTCATGAGTTGCGCACACCCCTTAATTCTATAATCGGGTTTTCCGATATGATGATGCGAGGTACCTTTGGTGAACTTGGAGATAAATATCAGGATTACATTACACGCATCAATCATTCGGGGCAGCATTTGTTGTCACTGATTACGGATATTATTGATATTTCCAAAATAGAATCAGGTCGTATTGATCTTGAATTATCAGACTTTGAACTTCATGAGGTTGTGATCGAGGCTGTTAATAACATAAGAGAACAGGCTGAAAGTAAAGGTTTAAAGTTGGAAGTTGATATTCAGCAGGGATTGCAGCTATACACCGATAAAAGACGGTTGCTGCAATGTATTTTAAACTTTCTTAGTAATGCCGTTAAATATTCAGAAGATGGCAAGATAACTGTGTCTGCAAAAGATCGGGGTGATAAATTCATGCTTTTGGTTCGCGATACAGGTATTGGCATCAGCGAAAAGGATATGCCCAGATTGTTTGACGCGTTTGAACGGATTGACTCGCATTTACGCGTGAAGGCCGGTGGAACAGGACTAGGACTCTATCTTACTAAAAAAGTAGTTTCAGAACTGCTGCAAGGTGAGATACATGCGCAAAGTAAATTAGGCAGTGGCAGTACATTCTGGATCGAAGCATATAAAAACATTCAGCCTAAAAAGGCACTGGCTTACAGTTAGGATAGTATGATGGCGACCGTATTAGTGATCGAGGACAATCCGGATAATATGACGCTGATCTGCGATATCCTGGAGCTGAACGACTATAAGGTATTGCAGGCGATAACGGGTATGCAGGGCGTTACCATGGCAGAACAAACGAACCCCGATTTTATTGTACTGGATATCCAACTCCCTGATATAGATGGTTATAAGGTATTAGAAAAGATTCGCAAAAGTCAAAAGACTAAAAAAATACCGGTCATCGCGATGACATCTTATGCAATGGCAGGCGACAAAGATTGGTTACTAAAGGCAGGATGTGATGGATACATTGAAAAGCCAATTGATTCGGGATTAGTTATACAACAAATTCAGCAGGCTATTAAGGATAAGATATGAAAGTACTGGTCGTAGAGGATACAGAAAACTCGAGAATCATTCTTGTTGATATTCTTAAATTTCATGGTTTCGAAGTTGACTCAGCAACCAATGGTATTGAGGGATTGGCTAAAATAAAACTGGCCAACCCTGATCTTATCGTGTCAGATATCTTAATGCCCGAAATGGATGGCTTCGAATTATGCCGTCAAATTAAAAGCGACGCTAAATTTCAAACAATTCCTTTTATCTTTTATACCGCAACTTATACTGATTCGCGTGATGAGAAACTGGCATTGTCACTCGGCGCCTCCAGGTTTGTCATTAAGCCTCAAGACCCGGAAAAATTAATCACGATTATTAACGAGGTCTGGTCCGAATACAAAGCCGGGAAAGTAGTTACCCATAAACCAACCACAACAGATGCTGAACTTGAGCATATGCATGCTGAAGCATTGAACAGGAAGCTGAGTAATAAGTTGCTGGAACTGGAAAACAAAGAAGAAGAACTGAAGCTGGCAGCATTAGTCTTCCAGGGCAGTAGTGAGGGTATGCTCGTGACGGATGCTAACAACCACATCATTACGGTTAATCCAGCGTTTACAGACATAACGGGTTATAAACTGGATGAGGTGAAGGGTAAGAATCCAAGTATTCTTCGTTCTGATCGCCATGACGAAATATTTTATCAGTCGATGTGGCAAGAGCTGATCAATACGGGGAATTGGCAGGGCGAAATTTGGGACAAGCGTAAAAATGGAGAAATTTACCCAAAATGGTTGACTATCAACACCATTAGAGCTGTCGATGGCACAGTTTACCAGTATGTTGCCATATTCTCAGATATAACCGAGAAGAAGCAATCTGAGGAGCTAATCTGGAAACAGGCTAATTTCGATGCGTTAACAGGCTTACCCAATCGCAATATGTTTCGCAATAGCATGGAGCAGTTGTTAAAAAGAGCAAAACGCGAAAAAATCTCGCTCGCCTTATTGTTGATTGATCTCGATTTATTCAAAGAGGTGAACGATACGCTTGGACATGATGTCGGTGATATTTTGCTACAGGAAACGGCTCGTCGCATTAGAGACTGTGTACGCGAAACCGATATTGTTGCTCGTCTGGGTGGAGATGAATTTGCCGTTGTCCTGACTGAACTTACCGGCACAAGCCATGCTAATACTATAGCCCAGAAAATTGCTGCGGATTTAGCCGAACCCTATAAAATTGACAATGAAGTTGTGTATGTCTCAGGCAGCACTGGAATTACCCTATTTCCGGATGATGCAACCAATATCGAGGCCTTGCTTAAAAATGCAGATCAGGCAATGTATGCAGCCAAGAAAAAAGGTCGTAACTGTTTTAGTTATTTTACCCAATCATTACAGGATACAGCCCAGGCCAGATTAAGGTTAAGCAATGACCTACGCAACGCCTTAACTGAAAATCAATTTATCGTCTATTTCCAGCCGATTATTGATCTAAACACAGGCAGCATTCGTAAAGCCGAGGCGTTACTAAGATGGCAACATCCTGAGCGTGGTATTGTAGAGCCACTGGATTTTATACCTTTAGCAGAAGAGACTGGCCTCATTAACGATATAGGCGATTGGGTATTTCAAGAATCAATTCGATGGATTAAACAAATTTTCGGTCAATTTCAAAGTGATTGTCAGGTGAGTATCAATATGTCGCCTATTCAGTTTAGAGTTGAAGATGAAACCTTTGAAATGAAATGGTTAGGTTATTTGCGCGAGATGGGGCTTTCAGAAAAGAATATTGCTATTGAAATTACCGAAGGTCTTTTATTACATGCTGAAACAAGTGTTACTAATAAACTGCTATTATTGAGAGATGCAGGTATTCAGGTTGCGTTAGATGATTTTGGTACCGGATATTCATCGCTATCCTATCTTAAAAAATTTGATATCGATTATTTAAAGATAGATCGATCGTTTGTCTATAATCTTGAAACCGATGAAAACGATATTGCGCTATCCAATGCGATTATTGTGATGGCACATAAGCTGGGTTTAAAAGTTATTGCCGAAGGTGTAGAAACTGAAGGACAGGAGAAAATTTTAATCGAAGCCGGCTGTGATTATGCCCAGGGTTATCTGTATTCAAAACCTATACCACCAAATGAGTTTGAAATGTTATTGGAGCGGGATCGAACAAAAAAAAAGTCGACTGTCTGTTAGAAAACTCGTGATCTAAATAGCTTAATTCCCCAGTTAAAATATAATAGCTTTTTAGAATACTTAATGCTGTCAATCAATCGGCTAGGTCGTCATGAATTATTTACATTAGCTTTAGTAAAAAAATGTTTCACTAACTGATAAAAGCGCGTGATATGAATTGGCTTTTCACTATGAAACCGATGAATCATATAAAATGGCCATAGCCATCCTTGGTATTCCGATAAAACCCGGACTAAACGCCAGCCGGATAATGCAGATTGAATTACAAATTCTGGTAGTAATGCAACCCCCATATCATGCATGACCATTTCAAGTGCACTCGGAAATGTGTTGGTCTTGGCAAAGTAATCTAAATTCACAGAATTGATTCTATTTTGGTCATATATTCGGATATATGGTCAACGATTTTTATTCCAATTTTTGTGGAAATAATCAGTAAATAATTCGATTTATTCCCGTTTTGAGACAGTGCACGCTTGATGATGTCCGCTAGTTATTATCCGGAGTCGGACGTATGCAGTCAAAATTTATGACTTTTCAACTGCCTGGGTAAGTCAGATCACAGTAGTGAAGACGTGTAAATTATTCCATATTTAGAAAACAGTTTTCGTATTGTCACTACTAATCTTATTTTTGGAAATAATGTATGCTTTAAATGCTGTCAACTTGTAACAAAACGGAGTGTCAATATGTTAGTAAAAATATCAATACACAAGATAATCAAAGTGCTGTTGATCACGGCAAGTGTACTCGTTCCCGTTTACTCAGTGAGCGCAAAAGACGATGAAATGTGCAAAACGGATATTAGATCGGTAATTAAACTATACGAAAAAGCCTTGAATGGAAGTGATGTTAATGAGGTTATCAAACTCTATGCACAAGAGGGTGTCTTTATGCCATCAGGAAAACCGACTTCTGTTGGCCACTCGCAGGTGACCAAGGCTTATCAACATGTCTTTAAGGCTCTTGATTTAGATGTCACATTTCACTTTGACGAGATTGTTAGAAATGGCGATCTTGCTTTTGTACGTACAACATCAGACGGAAAAATAAAATTATTAGAAAAAAATTCGACAATATCAAATCAGAGTCGTGAATTGTTTGTAATGAAACGGATTAATGAAAACTGGAAAATTTATCGCTACATGTTTAATGAAGTGAGTCAGCTTTAAGGTGTGACAAGGTGATTCTAGACAGAGAGATTGCAGGTGTTTGTTATCTGAATTGATCATTTAACGAATAATGGGTTGTCTGGCTGCTGCTTATTTACTAACATTTAAACCAGATATTTTTAAATCTTCAGTTTCGGTTATCTCGCTATTCGTTCTTAACCAGGACGTCAAGGATTCGATGTCCATTGGTTTGCAGTAGTAATAACCTTGTGCAAACTCACAGCCCATTAATTTAAGTGCCTGGCTCGTCTCATCATCTTCAACTCCTTCTGCAACGACTTCCAAACCAAGACTATGTGCCAATTTCACTGTTGATTCGACAATAATATAGTCATCATTATCAGAAAGCAGATTCATCACAAAAGACCGATCGATCTTTACCTGACGGGCGGCTAATTTCTTCAAATAGGCAAGTGAGGAGTAACCGGTGCCAAAATCATCGATCGCAATCGTGATGCCGAGATCA
The DNA here is from genome assembly GCA_947259425.1 of uncultured Ectothiorhodospiraceae bacterium. Lineage (GTDB taxonomy): Bacteria > Pseudomonadota > Gammaproteobacteria > UBA6429 > Thiohalophilaceae > SZUA-24. The sequence continues at coordinate 37,219 of CAMYMO010000217.1, forward strand.
GCCAGGCGCTGAACAATTAGTTGAGATTGTTCCGGATCATGCATGATACTGGTTTCGGTTATCTCGAGTATTATGTGACTGGCGGGCATGTTTTCCGACTCAAGGAATTGTTTAACTTCAGTACTAAATTGCTCATCTTGCAAACTTCTTGCTGATATATTAATTGCGATGTCTAAATGGTTATGGCCTTCTTGTTGTAAGTCTTTTAGTGCTTTTAACGACGTTTTCATAACCCAATTCGTTAGTGTGTTAACCATACTGGTTTGTTCTGCGATAGGGATGAACACATCGGGGCTGATATAACCATATTCATGATGTTGCCAACGTGCTAATGCCTCCATACCAACGATTTTATTGTCCTTTAGCGATATTTTAGGTTGGAAATGTAACTCTAATAAGTCGTTATCTAATGCGTGCCGAAGTTCGGCAATAAGCTTAAGACGATTTGGTGTGCTGGCACTAAGATTTTGGTCGTAGTATGCCCAGTCTTTACCACTACTTTTGGCATGATACATTGCAATATCGGCATGTCGCATTAAGTCTTCCTGGGTCTCACCATGGTGAGGGAATCTCGCTATACCCAGGCTCGCATCCACAGAAAGATGCAGTGCTTGCGCATTGATATGTGTTCTTATTTTTACGATCAGCTCGGCCAATAACTGTTCGAGCGTTGATTGGTCTATACCAGGGATAATGAGTGCGTATTCGTCGCCGCCTAAGCGTGACACTAAAGTATCATGTGGTAAACCCATCTGTAGTCGGTTCGCGATCTCTATTAGCACGATATCACCTACCAAATGCCCGAGCGCATCATTGATCTCTTTGAATCGATCCAGATCTATAATGATTACCCACATATCAGTATCATTTAGCGTGTTTTCTATGATCAGTTCATTGAGCGTCTGGATAAATTGTTTTCGGTTTGGTAACTCAGTTAGTGAATCGTGTAAAGACTGAAACCGCATTTGCTCACTGATATGTTGTTGCTCTTCCAAAGCCTTTTCTTTTTCCCTACGCGAATCAATTAGAGATTGAGTTGTTCTGGATAAAGCCGCGAAGGGAAGCAGGCGTAATGAAAAATAAACCGATAACGCTATGATAATACCGATAATGCTGACGATTAATATCTCAAAAATTAATGGTTGGATGCTAACCGTAACAATTATTTTACCCGCTATTTTTTCTCCGTCATAAAGCATAGCTGTTGCTGAGTGGATTGGTTTCCTGGGTTCATTGCCGGACTCCAGTAATTGAGCATTGTTAGAACTAAAAATCTTATAGTACGTATGATCAGTCTTGTTTCTGGAATGCTCGATAATATCCCCTATGCGGTGGTGTTGAAATTCCCATGAGTTAGGATAGCTATAGACAATCTCGGAAACATCATTGGCACTTTTGTCGGCTTTTGATTGAAGCCAAAGTGTTTGGTATCGATAAGATGCAATCGTATAGACGCCTGGAATCACAATCATCACAATCAGTGCAATAATAATGGCC
>CAMYMO010000218.1 GCA_947259425.1 uncultured Ectothiorhodospiraceae bacterium
TTACCGGAACCGTTTAAACCCAGTACCCCGATTTTAGCACCAGGAAAAAACGATAAAGAGATGTCTTTAAGAATGAAACGTTTTGGGGGAACAATCTTGCTCACCCGGTTCATTGTGAAAATATATTGAGCCATATGTTGTTTATTTTATAGTTATGAAAGTAGGGTGGGCATTGTACAAAAAAATAGGGGTCAGAGACGAAAAAAATAGGGGTCAGAGACGTATTAAATTACTGTGGTATACCACAGTAATTTAATACGTCTCTGACCCCTATTTTTTTCTGACCCCTATTTTTTTTCTATTTTTTTATAACCCCGAAAAAAATACGGTGCAAAGCTTATTTTTATTTTAAGATAAGCATAACGTTGAAGTTTGTTGTAAAATTAGCAGTTACTTATATTCAAAGGGATGGATTATGTACGTAAGCTCATATCGCAAGCTATTGGCCGTATTTTTAGTATGTGCAGGTCTAATTCAATCAGTCTCATTTCATTCAGTCTTTGCTGCCGAGCCAACTAAGCAAGCTGAACCAACTAAGCAAGCTGAACCGTCTAAGCAAGCAGAACCAACTAGGCAAGCCGAGTCATCTAAGCAAGCTAAACAAAAAGTAGCAACCGTCAAGCAAATCACCACCCCTAAAATTCGAGTCGTTGATGCAACAATTGAAGCGGTACAACAGGCGACGGTTTCGGCAATGATCCAGGGTCGAATTACTGAGATCAGTGTCGATGTCGATGATTACGTATCGAAGGGAACCGTCATTCTACGCATCCGTGACAAAGAACAACGAGCGGCGTTGGATGCTGCCAAGGCCCGCTTTGAAGAAGCCTATTCTGAGCATACCCGAGTAAAGGAAGTTTATCGAAAAGGTCTGGTTGCCAAGTCGGCACTGGATAAAGCGCAGGCTCGCTATAAGGCCGCAAAAGCAAACCTCGAACAAGCCAACGAATCGTTCGCTCATACCCAGGTGCGGGCTCCGTATAGTGGTATTGTTGTGAAACGTCATGTTGAGGTCGGCGAGACGGCCAATGTCGGACAAAAATTAATGACCGGTTTGTCTCTTGAAAAACTTCGCGCCATTGTGGAACTCCCGCAGTCTCTTATTCATGACGTTCGTAAACACAAACAAACCTGGGTTTGGGTCGGCAAAAATCTGGATAAGCGAATTAAAGCCGAAAGCCTGACCGTCAGTCCCTTTGCCGATCCTGATAGTCATACCTTCCTGGTTCGAATTAATTTACCGGCGGGAGAGCATCATGTTTATCCAGGCATGCATACCAAGGTCGCCTTTTTAACCGGTGAAAAACAAAGCATGGTTATTCCAAGGGCATCAATCGTTAAACGCAGTGAAGTGACGGGTGTTTATGTGCTAAAGGATGAACAACTTTCATTTCGTTATATTCGTTGTGGCAGCTTGTTAGGCAACGATCAAAAGGAAATTTTATCAGGGCTGTCGGTGGGCGAAACCGTATTGTTAGATCCAAACCAGGCCGTGATGGCGATTAAGTCACAAGAAAAAACCAAAAAGGATTAAACCGTGGCTGAACCATTGAGTATTTCAGGACGAATAGCGAAAGCGTTTTTAACTTCCGAGATTACACCGCTACTGGCACTGGTCGGTTTTTTGTTAGGTGTGTTTGCGGTTCTTGTTACGCCGCGTGAGGAAGAACCTCAAATAAACGTGACCTTTGCGAATATCTTTATTGCTTATCCCGGTGCTTCTGCAAAAGAGGTTGAAGAGATCGTCAGTACCCCGGCCGAGCAAATTATCTCTGAGCTTCAAGGCCTGGAGCATGTTTATTCAGTATCCTATCCTGGACTGGCAGTATTAACGGCACAATTCAAGGTGGGTGAAGATCGCACTCAGGCGATTGTCCGTTTATACAATGCTGTTTATTCAAAACAAGACTGGATACCCGACAACGTCGGAGTTTCACGGCCTATCATTAAACCAAAAGGTATCGATGATGTTCCGATTGTCAGTTTAACGCTGTGGTCTGAAAATAAAGAGCTCGCAGCCCATGAGTTGACCCGGGTCGCCCATGCGATAGAGGCCGAAATAAAACGTGTCCCCGGCACCCGCGATGTCTATACCATCGGCGGACCTGAAAACGTCGTGCATGTGTTATTCGATCCTGCGTCACTGGCTTCTTATAACTTAAACCTGTCCGATTTGCGTAATGCATTAAAGCTGAGTAATGCGACCGAACCGTTGGGTGCGATGTTAGAAGAAGAACTTGAGATCTCAGTGCAGGCTGGTCAGTTTCTGGTTTCCGAACAGCAAGTAAAAGATCTTATTATTGGTATACATAAAAATAAACCGGTGTATTTACGTGATGTGGCCGAAGTTCGTCATGGGCCTGATCAAGCCGAACAATATGTCTGGCACAGTAAAGGCAATCATTCAGACGTGCAAAAAGGTCTGGCCAAGAACTATCCTGCCGTCACCATTGCCGTGGCTAAACAACCGGGCACGAATGCGGTGTCAATTGCCAATAAAATTATTGAACGCGTAGAACATCTAAAAGGTGTTTTTATTCCAAGTGATGTACAAGTCAGTATTACTCGTAATTACGGTGAGACCGCGGATGCGAAGGCGAAAAAACTGATTCAAAAATTAATTTTCGCAACCATATCAGTCGTATTATTGGTGTTATTTGCACTCGGTAAAAGAGAGGCGGTGATTGTTGGTGTGGCCGTCGTGATTACTCTGGCAATCACCTTGTTCGCATCCTGGATCTGGGGTTTTACTTTAAATCGAGTCTCATTATTTGCGTTAATATTTTCGATTGGTATTCTGGTGGATGACGCGATTGTAGTCGTCGAAAATATCCACCGACATATTCAACTCGGTGCCCGTAACCTGGTCGAAGCGATTCCCAAGGCAGTCGATGAAGTCGGTGGACCAACCATCCTGGCAACCTTTACCGTGATCGCTGCGTTACTACCGATGGCCTTTGTCAGTGGTTT
>CAMYMO010000219.1 GCA_947259425.1 uncultured Ectothiorhodospiraceae bacterium
GGTGAGTGCCGCGCTCATCTACTGGATGAAAACCTTAAAATCGCATGAACGTGCCAGTGCCATTGGCCTGGCGTTTATTCTAAGTGGGGCGTTAGGTAATGTTATCGATCGTATCCTGTTTGGACATGTGATCGATTTTATCCAATTCTATTATTATGCGGATTCATGTTTCCCCGGTTTTTCGTTCATCAGCTTAAAACAAACCGGCATGTGTATCTGGCCGGCTTTCAATGTTGCTGACAGCGCAATCTCGGTCGGTGCGACCATCCTTATTTTCCTGGCCTTAAAAGAGGCCTTTCATGACTGGAAAACAAAACGACAACAGGCTTAGTTAAAATAAAAGACAGTGTTATGGCAGAAATAGAACAAATTACCATTGGTCCGGGTACTATCGTTACCATGAATTTTACCCTGACCATCAAAGACGGTCCGGTTGCGGATGCTACCGAACCGAATGAACCGATGACTTTCACCATGGGTGACGGCAGTCTGATTAATGGTCTGGAAATGGCGATTATGGGCTTAAAGACCGGTGACAAAACCAGTGTCGAACTGGATCCGCTTAATGCGTTTGGTTTTTCTGATCCGGATAATATTCATTATTTGCCCCGTAATGAGTTTGCTGAAGATCTGCCAGTTGATCCCGGTACCATTATTGGTTTTAGTACGCCCTCGGGTGATGAAATACCCGGTACGATTAAAGAAATAAAAGATGATGTAGTGACCGTTGACTTTAATCACCCGTTAGCCGGACATGATATTATCTTTGAGGTTGACATCATTGACATTAAAGCCCCAGAGGTTACGACTAACGATAGTTGAATCGAACATGACGGAACGTATATTGCAAAATGAATTACTATTAGCCAGTCCACGCGGATTTTGTGCGGGAGTGGATCGGGCCATCGCGATTGTCGAGCGTGCATTGGAGTTATTTGGTGCGCCGATCTATGTACGCCATGAAGTGGTGCATAACAAATACGTGGTTGATTGCTTACGTGATAAAGGCGCAATTTTTGTTGAGGAGTTATCCGAGATACCCGATGACGCCACCGTTATTTTTAGTGCCCATGGTGTTTCAAAGAAGGTACAAAATGAAGCCAAACAACGCGGACTAAAGGTTTTTGATGCGACCTGCCCATTGGTCACAAAAGTGCATATGGAAGTGACCCGTTTCAGTAAAGACGGAATGGAATGCATCCTGATCGGTCATGATGGACACCCGGAAGTCGAAGGGACGATGGGGCAGTTCGACCGAAGTACCGGTGGACAGATGTATTTAGTAGAAACGGTTGCCGATGTTGAAACACTTAACATTAAAGATGAAGATCATCTAAGTTATGTCACGCAAACGACCTTATCCATGGACGATACGGCGGCAATCATTGATGCATTGCGTGTCCGCTTTCCAAATATCAATGGTCCGAAAAAAGACGACATTTGTTATGCCACACAGAATCGTCAGGATGCGGTTAAACAAATGGCCGCAGAATGTGATGTATTGTTTGTGGTTGGATCACCGAACAGCTCAAACTCAAACCGACTTAAAGAAGTCGCTGAACGGCTCGGCACCCCGGCTTATCTTATCGATGATGAGTCACATATTCAAAAAGAATGGTTAGCGAATAAAAATAAAGTCGGTTTGACCGCTGGCGCATCCGCACCGGAAATATTAGTTCAAAATGTCATTAATAAATTAGCAGGCTGGGGAATTAAGGTCAGTCAGGAACTTAAAACCACTGAAGAAACGATCGAGTTTTCTTTACCGAAGGCATTACAAAACAAATAATAATCCTGAGCGGTATAAAAACACGTTATTCCTGCTCTAAGCAGGAGGCAATCATATGTTTTTTCTTATATACCGTTCAGGTTGACTCGTAAAACTGTTGTTGAAGTGATTATCTCAGTTCTATTTATAACAGGCGCTGGATATTATTATTCTTGATCACTCCAGCAAGTGGGTGCGAGAGTCGCCGTATCATCTAGGGCAGTGCGGTTTCCTAAATGATCAATAGAAAAGGACATACATTTATTATCGTAGGCCTGATCACCGACCGGCGTCGCCGTGATAGTAAAACCTTGATGAACCTTATTACCAATTAATCCAACATCCGGGTCGGTTGCAGTAATAGCAATTGTATAGTGACCTTGATCCGTTAACGGCGGTGCATTTAATACCTTCGGTAATATGAAGGCATCATTACAAGCGGTATAACCACCTTGATCGGCATAACAACGGTTCATTTCAATTGAGATTCTACCCAATGCGTTGATGATTTCACCACGATGGCCTTTGCGTTGTTGTGACAGATAAGCCGGGGCCGCGATGGCAGCCAGTATCGCCACAATCCCAACGGTGACCATGGCTTCGATTAAGGTAAATCCGCGTTGTTTTTTCATGTCTTCGGCTTCTATAGTCTATAGTGGTTTCCATTCAAGTTCATAACTCGATGGCAAGATCCATATTTTACTTACGGTTCGTTTTTGCCCCTTAACATAGGGAGACATCACTACACCAATTTTTGTTTTACTCGCTAGACTGAGTAAAGAAATTTTTTCACCATTTAACCCATAGGCTACAGTTTGCAGGCTCATACCATAAGTGTATCCATTTATCTGTATATTTTGCTTTGCAATATCGACATTATGAATATAGCCATCAAGATCAAATTGTTGAGGATAGTGTTTCGGTAGTTTTTGATTTGCATACGATAGTCCAAACAGGCCGAACAACAATATCAGTACACTGATAAACCGTAAATAAAATTGATAATTAGTTTTATACATAATTCATACCTTTACAATTGCTCTAGTTTCATTCCTATTGTGTGAAGTTGATTTCACGCCACGAGGCACGGCCTCTTTTTCCAGGCTTGCAATATTCCTGATCAAAGAGGCTGCCATCACTTAAGGTAACAAATCTTACCTTCTTGATCGTGCCGGGTGGGCATACGATATTACCGGGTG
>CAMYMO010000220.1 GCA_947259425.1 uncultured Ectothiorhodospiraceae bacterium
TGCGACGATAAAATGCACCCACATAGGGTTTAACAACCGATGGTTGGAAAAAGACATATTGAATCGAAGGTGTTATTTTATTTATGTCCGGGTTACCACCGGTCCAGGTTTCAGCAGCCAAACCGAGATTGAGCCCATCGAAGAGGTAATAGCGAATGCTGGCACCAATTACTACATAACTATCATTAAAGGCACTGCCGTTGCCACCAAAGATAGCAAAATGTGTTTTGCCTTTTGCAAAAGCACCCGCCACTCCTGCCTGAGCAGAATGTGTCGTTACGAGCAACAGCAAACCAAGCATCAGCAAGATGGTGTTACGATGAATTCCTGAGCGGTACATATTAATGTAATCCTTTATCTAAGTTATTGTGGCTAGTGTATCGTAAGTGTTTTCAAAATGAAAAAAATTGAGATGATTCGCATCACACGTCATTATCGATTACATGCCATCGATATATTTCTTAATTCGCTTTATCCCTTCGGCCAATCGTTCCATTGAAGTGGTATAGGCAAAGCGCACATGTTGTTTTGCCCTATTGGTTCCAAAATCCATCCCCGGAGTAATCGCGACGCCCGCCTGTTCAAGCAAGTGCTCTGTAAAATGTTCACTGTCATCGGTTATATTACTACTGTCCGCATAAATATAAAATGCACCTTGCGGTTCTGAACTGACGTTAAAGCCAAGCGCTTGAATTTTTGGCAACAAATAATCACGGCGTTTTTTGAACTCTTTGCGACGTTGCTCCAGTATTAAGTTAGTTTCATCACTAAATGCGGCTAACGCAGCATGTTGTGCAGGTGTCGGTGCCGCTAAAAAGATATTTTGCGCGAAATTATCGACCGCCGTTAGATAACGCTCGGGTACCACACACCACCCTACTCGCCAACCTGTCATGCCATAGTATTTTGAAAAGCTATTAACCACAAACGCATTCTGCGTAAACTCCAGAATTGAGTGCGTTTGTTGTTGATAGACCAGACCATGATAGATTTCATCCATCACTATCACGCCATTTTTATTCTCAACCACATCAATCATCCCCTGTAATAGCGTTGAGTCGATTAAGGTTCCGGTTGGATTGGAGGGCGAAGCTAAAATGACCGCGACGGTATTCTCATCCCAATTTGATTCAATCAATTCTGCGGTTAATTGGTAGTTCGTGCTGGCATCAACGGCAATGGCCTTCACCTCACCATCGAGGAAATAACTGAAGTTGCGATTACATGGGTAACCTGGATCGGCCAGTAATACCTTTTTACCGGGTTCAACCAGACAGGCCAATGATAACAACAAGGCGCCTGAAGAACCCGGCGTAATCACAATCTGATTTGGGTTTACTGACACACCATAGGTGACTTGGTAATGGGCCGATAGTTTTTCTTTTAATGCCATCAAGCCGGTCGCCGCTGTATAGTGTACGTTACCTGTACTCACGGCCGCGATACCCGCATCAATGATCGGTTGCGGGGTTTTAAAATCTGGCTCACCTACTTCCATATGCACAATATCACGTCCCATCGCCTCAAGCGCTCGCGCTCGCGCCAACAACCGCATCACATGGAAGGGATGTATCTGTGACGCTCTTTTCGTGATCGGGGATTTACTCATATTAATATTTTTTAACCACGCTCGTGTAACGTTTTAATCAGCTCAATATCCAGATACGTTTTATCGCCGGCATTCCCAGCGAGGACATTAAAGGGATGATCGGGCTCACCAAAACAATCCAGTACAATCGTTGCACCGCTAAAATCATGTGATTTTGTATAATCGTTAATCGTGATAATGGTTTTCAAATCAGCGGCTGATGACGACTTAATTCCATTCTCAGAATCTTCCAGGGCTATACACTGATCCGCAGTGATGCCCATCGCCGTCATGGCATACGTGTAGATATCTGGCGCTGGTTTTTTTGCCGGGACAATATCGCCAGCGGCAATCACTTCAAACCAGGACTCCCCGTCTTCGCCCAGTGTATTTTTAAGAAGCGCGCTCACGTTGGCGGGTGTTGTCGTGGTGGCGATTGCCAGCCGCAGGCCGGATGCTCGGGCTTCTTTTAAAATGCGCAATACCCCGGGTCTTAATGGAATCGCACCTTTATCCAATAACTCGGTATAGTGTCGAGTTTTCGATTGATGCAATCCGATAATAAATTCGTCTAAGGCCTCAGGCCGCTCAAATTCAGTATTGAAGTGATCCAGATAGTGACGAATCCGTTCCTTACCACCGGTGACCGCGAGTAACTGTCCATATAAATCGATCGACCAATCCCAATCGAGTCCCGCATCAGCAAAAGCCTGGTTAAATGCAACGCGATGACCATCGCGTTCAGTGTCCGCCATCGTGCCGTCTACGTCAAAAAGTAAAGCCTGGAGCGCCATATGTATTCCTTTCAAACTATTAATCAAACCACCGACCATAACTATCAAAATCAGCTCAGGTCGCCAAAAAGCGCTATTGTGCCCGAAACGGTACATCCAAGTCAGCTCCATCCATCCGACACGCCCTGTCTGAGAGAAGTCTGGATGGAACCTTTGTCCGACCATGCTCGTCTTAGCTTAATAATTATTCACAAATTCATATCAAATTTGTGCGAATGAGCCAGTTGGGTAATAAATACTGTAAAAAGAGCTAGATTTTTACTGCTATTGCATTAAGATACTTGGCTTTCTAAATTCTGGGGGAGCAAATCCTCGAGAGTATATCGAATACGGGCAGGAGTACTGTATGGCCACAAAGAAAAAGGCTTCAAAGAAAAAAGCCGCAAGTAAGAAAAAGGTTGCCAAGAAGACTGCAACCAAGAAAAAGACGGTCGCAAAAAAGAAGACGGTTGCTAAGAAAAAGACGGTAGCCAAGAAAAAAGTGGTCAAAAAGGCTGCAAAAAAGAAGGCGGTCGCTAAAAAACCGGCTGCGAAGAAAAAAGTGGCGAAAAAGACGACCAAAAGC
>CAMYMO010000221.1 GCA_947259425.1 uncultured Ectothiorhodospiraceae bacterium
CCCTAATATTTTAACGATTTGGTTATCGTGACCTGCGCCCGATTTTTATTTGTGTGTGCTATTTCATAAGGAAGTGCTTCAGTCACCCATCAGGATCAAGATGATCAACATTGCCATCTGGCAGGTTAGTTGTCATCCCTGGCAAATCATTGCCCCATAAAATAATCGGTACCCCAACACAGCTAGTTGGTACAGAGTAAAGGACTTAAAATCAGTCTGCCGTGAGCTTGTGTCGAGGGCACTCCACTCAAACCAAATTTAAACAGGTGATGGATATTCAGAGAACCGGGCTGGTTGCCAAACCCCTTTTGATCTCATCACCTAAACTGTTATCCAAACGCACGCGCCACATCAAAGGTGGTACCATCCTTCAACATGTGATAACAGGCACGGGTCAGTTTGTTGGCCACTGTTTTTTTGGCCACCATGACCGGTACTTTCCTGCATTTGCGCTGGTAATAACGCTTGATCGTCGGGTTCCATATCGTCGCGTAATGCGCCGCCTCGACAAAGGCCATGGCCAGATAGCGGTTGCCATTTTTGGCATTTCCCTTGCCCTTGGATTTGCCGTTACTGATCTTGTCCGTTGGCACACAACGGGCATACGATGAATAACATCCGACCCGGGCAAAACGTTCTATCGGCCCGGTTTCCAGCAAAATGGTCATGCCCAGTATTTTGCCGATACCCGGTGTACTGGTGATCAGTGCATACTGGTCGTTCGTCTGGCAGTGTGTCAGCACATAGGCTTCGATCTCTTCAATTTGCCCGGTCAGTTGTTGCATTTGCTGGACAATATGCCGGGCGGCAAACAAGGTCGCCGCTTCAAAGTAATGCTCGAGCCGCTCGGGTGTCAGGCGCTTGACCTGATAACTGCTCAGTCGTCTACCTGTGTGGCGGCCAATCAGGCTTTGCAGACTCAGGAGCTGTGCGGTGCGTTGCTTGACCAGTAATAGCCGCCGTCGCAGTAAATCGCGCACATGGCGCAGTGCCTTGGGATAGATATAGCCTGTTGGCAGGATATTAAGCCGTAGCAGGTGTGCCAGAAAGCGCGCATCGGTCGCGTCATTGGTGTATTTAATCCCGTTGTACTGTTGGATCGCCAGCGTGTTGGCCAGATGCACCGGATAGCCTTGTTCGATGAGACCATCCACCAGCCAGTACCAGTTGTAGGTCGACTCAACCACAATGCCATGAATATCATCTGTATAAGGCTGTAAATGCTGGATTATCGTGGACAGATCATTATCCAGACGTTTTTCATTGATTAACCGGTCATTTTCATCAATCAATGAGATCATGCTGTTGTTGCTATGCAAGTCGATTCCGCAGTAAAGTTTCATAAGTCGCGCCTCCTTTGTTGAGTGTAAGCCCAACAGAGTTTATCTCTGGATGCCTCCTCGAGGGAGGCGTCGACTTATGATTTTCAGTGACAAATGAGAATTATTATTCACTTTAATACACATTTGTCACCGAGCCCTATAATTTTAAGGGTTAGCTATATCAAGTTCAAAATAAAAAGTTGCACCTTTTCCTGCTGGGCTAGTAAATCCGATGTTACCACCTTGACGCTCTATTATTTCTTTTGATATGGCCAGACCAAGCCCAGTACCGCCTTTTTCACGCGTGTCAGAAGAATCGGCTTGTGAGAAGGGTGAAAAAATATGCTGGTGAAATTCTGTTGGGATACCTTCGCCTTGATCTTCGATAGATACACGCACTTTCTCCGTATCACATGTCACAGTAATTTGAACACATCCTTCTTTTGGAGAATATTTAATAGCATTTGACATCAGGTTAGAAAGAACTTGCATTAATCGATTTTCATCCGAAATTACACAACATTCTCGACACTCACCAGTATCAACTATAAAAGTAACGCCGTATTGATCCGCATAACCTTGATTTGCAATCGTAGCATTATTAATAAGTTGCGATATTTCTATTTCGTTATGTTGAAAAACAAATTTACCTGCCAGCAGTTTTTCTATATCAAGAATGTCATCAACCAATATAGCAAGACGATTACTATTGTCATTGGCAATACGCAATAACTTCAGAGCTTTATCAGGTAAATTCATGCTGGCGCTACTTGTTAATAAACCAAGTGACCCTTTAATTGACGTTAGTGGAGTGCGTAACTCATGACTTACAACAGAAAGAAATTCGGATTTAGCCATATTTGCTTTATTGGCTTCATCGCGAGCTTTCATAGCAACTTCTTCCGCAATTTTTCGTTGATTGATTTCTCCAGATAGCTTGCGATTATAAATATATAATAAAAATATAATCAGTAGAAAGATGGCGAAACTTTTCCAAAATAAATCATAATCAAAACCATGTTCGTATCGAACACCAATCCATTTATTATGGATCTGTTTTCGTTGTTCCTCACTAATAGAATCAAGGGCACGTTGTAGAATATTTACTAGCTCGGGCCAGTCTTTTCGAACTGCCATGCTAAGTTCATATCGGATAGGCATTTCACCAGAAATCTTAAGATTGGTTAAACCTTTCGCTTGCATAATGCTAGTAGCAGTCGCAATATTATCTACGAAGGCATTAGCTATTCCTTGTGATACAGCAGTTAAACCTTGCTCAGAGGTTTCTACAATAAGTAGTTTAATTCCAGGATGATTTGTAGCGAGATATTCATGCGTGGCATATCCTTTAACTACACTAACATGCATGCTTTTTAAATCTTTAACACCATCTATATAGTTAACATCTTGAGTGGTAATAATGACCATGGGAAAAGAGAGGTAAGGACGAGTAAAGTTGACATATTTCAATCTTTGAGGATTCTTTGCGACGCAGGAAAAGACATCTAAGTTACGTTCTTTTACTGCGGTAACTACTTCTGGCCAAGATTTTTTCTTATCTAACTCAAAGCGAATGCCCAGTTTATGTTCGATGATCCT
>CAMYMO010000222.1 GCA_947259425.1 uncultured Ectothiorhodospiraceae bacterium
CGAATCTTTCCGCCAAAGCTAATGCCATGGCCGACTTCAGCACCGTTCATGCCTCTGCCGGAAGTGGTAAAACCTTTCATCTTGTCAGTCATATTATTCGTTTACTCATTCAAGGTGCGACACCGGCCTCGATTTTAGCCATTACCTTTACTCGCAAGGCCGCGGCTGAGATGCAACAACGTCTGCTTGAACGGGTTTCGATATTAGCGACCTGTTCAAAACCGGAACTGGTTCACACTTTATCGACGCAACTGGGTATCGAGGCGACTGATGTGCACTGTGATAGTGCACGATCCTTATTTGAAAATCTTTTGCACACACCACAAAGTGTCCGCACCACAACATTCCATGCCTTTTGCCAGGATTTATTAAGACGTTTTCCAATGGAGGCCAATCTTCCACCGGAATTTGAGCTGATTGAACGCACTGGTTACTTGATTGACGATGCCTGGAATAGCCTGACCAATAAATTAACTCGTACTGATGAGCGTAACGCTGATCAGAATGCACAGACTGATTTCACCAAAGCACATATGGAAGTGCTATTACGTCATTTTGGTACCGATAAAACAAGATCTGTGCTGAATCAATTTATGGCCGCACGCAGTGAGTGGTGGGCCTTATCAAGTGCGGCCGGTTTTGAGTTAAATCAGTATTTAACGAATCTCGCACAACAGTTAGGGGTCACAATCGAGCAAACGACTGACGTCCTGATTCAACAGTATTTTGAGGAACCGAGCTCAAAGCAACAGCTCGCCGAATTTCTCGTACTATTAAATAAACACCCAATCAAATCCAATCTAACAGCTGCCCAGGCGATTGAACAAGCGTTGGTCTTAGCCGCTGACGAAACAACAGATGGATCAAAATCATTGCAATCGATCTGGAGTGCCTTTTTCACCACGACGGATCAACCCCGCGCACGTTCGATCAATAAAACCTTATTAAGTAAATTAGGTGAACAAGGCTGTAATGACTTCATTGCTATTCATGAGGCGCAATGCCAACGATTAATTCAACTGCGCCAGGCGATCCATGCCCAACAAACCTTGACCTTAACCACCGCCTGGATTGGTGCCGGTCAGGCCTACATCGACGAATACCAGGCGGTTAAACGTTTTCATCGTAGTCTGGATTTTTCGGATCTCGAATGGCAGTGTTATTGTTTATTAAACAGCTCAGACCATGCCGACTGGGTGCAGTATAAATTGGACCAACGCATCGAACATTTATTGATCGATGAATTTCAGGACACCAACCCAACCCAATGGCAATTGGTATTACCTCTATTAGCCGAGATCGCGGCCAGTGAACAGGAACGTTTTCGCAGTGTGTTGTTTGTCGGTGATGCCAAGCAATCCATTTATCGGTTTCGACGCGCCGAACCCAAACTGTTTAGTACTGCCAGTGAATGGCTGGAAGATCATTTAAACGCACAGAAGCAATACCTGAATCAATCCTATCGATCGTCACCGGCGATCATTGATTTTGTCAATCAGCTGTTTATGGATAATCCACAAACGCCGTTAGCTGATTTTCAACCGCACTTAACCCATAAAACGGAATTAGCCGGTTCGGTAAAGCTGTTACCCATCGTGACACCGACCGAACCCGAAGCAAAACCGGAATCCGAACCGGCTTCAGGATTACGCAATCCATTGCATACGCCTCGACCGGATGCATTGACGTTTCATTATTATGAAGCCCAACAGGTCGCACAAACAATTCAATCGTTAATTGAAAACAAAACCATCATTGGCAGCGGGGACGATAGTCGTTATCTAAATCATGCCGATATCTTAATCTTATTACGCAACCGGACCCATGCCATCGATTACGAACGCGCGCTGCGCGAGGCACACATCCCTTACCTGGGTACAGAACGTGGTACCTTGCTCGACAGTCTTGAAATCAAGGATATGGTTAACCTGTTGCAGTGGCTAATCACACCATTTGACAATCATGCCTTGGCCGGTGTTTTACGTTCACCGTTATTTTCTGCGCGTAATGAAGACCTGTATCCCCTGTCCGGACAAACGCATTGGTTTGAATACATAATTGATCATCTAACGGATTACCCGGTCGATCATCCCCTGCATCGTGCGGTGACGTTATTAACCCGCTGGATACAGTTCACTGATACCTTGCCCGTGCATGATCTGTTAGATCGTATTTACAGTGAAGCCAATGTGTTTGCGCGTTATAAAGCTAACTATCCAACCCATTTACAGGCACGCGCGCAATCGAACCTGACCCGATTTATCGAACTTGCCTTAGAAAACGATAGCGGTCGTTACCCTAGTTTGACTCGTTTTCTAGCCTGGCTAAAATTACTCAAGCAACAGGACAAAGAAGCCCCTGATCAACCGGCGAATGATGCCGAACAGAATCGAGTCAGGATTTTAACCATCCATGAATCAAAAGGCCTGGAAGCCCCGATTGTATTTTTAGTCGATAGCACCACGACCAAACACCATAGCGGCGGTGAAAATGTGATCGTTGATTGGCCAAGCCATGCCGCTCATCCCGAAATGATCTTACTCTCGCCTTCCAGCCATCACCCAACACCTTTATGCCAGCGAGCTATCGAACAACAACAGGAAAAAGATGCGCAGGAAGACACCAACTTACTCTATGTCGCAGTCACCCGTGCTAAACAATACCTGTATATCTCGGGCAATAAAAAACCTGCCGGTTGGTATCAACAGATCAGTGAGCGTTTTGATGTTGATAAAGCTGACCCCGATCAGGCTCCCGCTCAAACCACAGAGATCAGCGCTTGTCCCGGCATCGTCACTGCACCGGTTAATGTCGTTAACACCACCACAACGACGACAACCATCGATAAACGACTGCAACAACCCGTTCAGTTTGAAAACCGGTTCATCGAGATTGCCCCGAGTCATACTGATTTCAATGAACTCGAACCGCAACCCTATCTTAGCGGTGAATTTTCGCCGAGTGCGATGTCACCCGGCACCTCCTCACAGACCGAATCGATAGAACGCGGCAATCAGATTCACGATATGTTGATGTGCCTGGCCAATAATCCTAAGTTGTCGCTCGATGACTATGCTCGTTCACATCAACTGGATGCGCACGATCAAATCATTCATGATCATTGGCAACAAGCCGAACAAACCATAGAACAGTTTCCTGACTATTTTTCAGCGAAGCAATACCAACAGGCCTTTAGTGAAATCCCGATCTATTTTCAACAAGCGGGTAAACTCGTACACGGCATTATCGATCGACTTGTGATCACAGACCGTGAGGCCATCATCATCGATTACAAGACCCATCAATTGGATAAAACCGAGACCAATCCTGATCAGCTAAAGCAACGAATCGAGCAGCTGGCAAATCAATACCGAGCACAAATGAGCCTATACCGCGAAGGCGTGCAGCAACTCTACCCTGGCCTGACAAGCCGTTGCTGTTTAATCTTCACTAGTTTGCCAAGCTGTCTTGAAATTCATTAAAGACACCCCAATAATCGCCTTAATCTCTCACCTCCACAGGAACCACTATGTATTCTTTTGATGTTACCGCCGAAACCTTCGCACAAGAGGTCATCGATGCCTCAGCACAACAACCCGTGCTGGTTGACTTTTGGGCACCCTGGTGTGGTCCCTGTAAATCGTTGATGCCGATACTCGAATCGCTTGCGCAAAGTTACCAGGGCGGTTTCAAACTGGCCAAGGTGAACATCGACGAACAACAGAGTCTGGCACAGGAATATTCCGTACGGAGTGTACCGACGGTTAAAATTATGAAGAATGGTCAGGTCGTTGATGAGTTCCTGGGGGCTCAATCTGAACAACAAATTCGTGCCCTGCTCGACAGACATATTACCCGGGAATCCGATAGCTTAATGCGCGCGGCGCTTGAAAAATACAAACAAGGTGATCGTGACTCTATCCAGGAAATGATTAGCATTGTCAATAATGACCCGGACAACACTCAAAACCGAATCTTATATGTCAATGTATTAATGAATGAAAAACAATACGCCGACGCTCAAGCCATATTGGAAAGTTTACCCGCCGAGGTAAAATCCAGTCAGGAGATCTCCGCCCTACTGGGTCAACTGGAATTTTTGGCCACCGCCAACGAAAGCGGCGGTGACATGGACGCATTACTAAAACAATTAGAGGCTGAACCTGATAATAATGAACTTCGTTATCAATTAAGTTCGTTATACATTACTCAATCTAACTTTGAACAGGCGTTGGAAACATTTTTAGAGATCATGCGTCGTGATCGTAGCTTCAAAGACGATGCCGGCCGAAAAGGAATGCTAAAGGTATTTGAGATGCTTGGCGGTAGCGGAGAACTGGTCTCTCGCTACCGACAAAAGATGGCGAGTTTATTACATTAATTTGCTGAACCATTCTTGATGCTATCGAGTAATGCAATCAGCTTAGCGGCCGGCGCGTAGCCCGGATATAACTGACCATTCTCGAGTACCAGGGCCGGTGTACCATTCACGCCCATTTGCTGCCCCATTGCCATCTGGTCTTTAACAGGGTTATCACAGCTTTTACTTTTCACCGCGCCACCGTTTTTCGCCAGGTTCATTGCCTGCTTTTGATCATCCGAGCACCATACAGAAACGGCCTTCTTGTATGAACCGGAATCAACCCCGGCACGCGGATAGGCTAAATAACGAACTTTGATACCCAATTTATTATAATCTGCCATTTCATTATGTAACTTTCGACAATAGCTACAATCGATGTCGGTATAGACTGAGATCGTATGTTTAACTTCACCTTTTGGGGCAAACACGATCATGTTCTTTTCACCCATTTTCTTTAATGCTGCGATATTTTCTGGTTTACGGGTTCTTAAAGCCGCCATCTGCGCTTCACCGCGAGCCGCTTGGGTTAGATTGACCCCTTTTTGCATATCAAATAGGTCACCGGCAATGACGTATCGACCATCTTTATAAAAATAAAAGACTTGAGCGCCCACTATGACTTGATAAAGCCCCGCAATCGGTGACTCAACAATGGAGGAGGGTTCTTTTTGTAATTCTTTCAGGACCTGAGCTTTTACCCGCTCAACATCTGCTTTTTTACTATCGGCACTGACGGCCGCAGGGAAACCCAAAACGACACTTAACATAACAACTTTTAACAACTTCATAGGTACTTCCCATCGGTAAATTCAAAAAAACGAGCGTATTATAAGGGATTCGACTGACAAATCACCCGGATAGTTCACCTTATGATGAAAATTACGAAAAATCAGCCCCGTGGGTGGTGTTTGGCGTGCATCGCCTTCAGGCGGGCCTTGGCGACATGAGTATAGATTTGGGTGGTGGAGACACTACTGTGACCCAGCAACATTTGGACCGCACGTAAGTCCGCGCCGTGGTTCAATAAATGGGTGGCAAAGGCATGGCGTAAGGTATGCGGTGACAAGTGAGAGCGAACATCCACTTGCTTAGCATAACGTTTTATTAAATACCAAAAGGCCTGTCGGGTCATACCTGATTTCCGATTGGTCAAAAACAGGGCCCCGGTTTGAGTATCCTGGGCTAGCTCGGGTCGTGCCTGAGAAAGGTATTTCTCGAGCCAATTTATCGCTTCTTCTCCGATGGGCACCAGTCGTTCTTTTTCACCCTTGCCCGTCACTCTGAGCACCCCTTGTCGCAAACTGACTTGATCATTCCTCAGGTTCACTAACTCAGATACACGCAATCCTGTCGCATATAGCAGCTCCAACATGGCTCGATCGCGTAACCCAATCGTTGTATCGATATTCGGCGCTAACAATAAACGTTCGACTTCGTCTTCAGATAATGAATTCGGTAAGGGTCGACCCAGTTTTGGTGACGCAAGTAATCGAGTGGGATCATCCTTAATAAGCCCCTGACGCAGGCAGTAGGCATAGAAGCGACGCAGGCTCGATAACATCCTGGCACTGCTCCGTGGACTTTTCTGTTCGTCACTTTGTTGTGCCAGGTAGTCAAGCAAATCACTTCGCTGTACCGCAACCAATTTTGGTCGTTTGTCTTTAACGAGCCATTCACCCAGTTTATTGAGATCCGTGCGATAGGCATTAAGCGTGTTTTGACTTAAGCCCTGCTCCATCCAGATGGTGTCAATAAATTGATCGATTAAGGTATCCAATACGCTCTCTGGTTGTGACTACTTAAATTAGACGATTTATAAACTAACACCTTCATGCGTTAATAACCAACGTTTCCGGTCGATGCTACTGCCATTGGTTTTTCCGGAAAAACCACCGATGCCCGTCTTCGCCACGACGCGATGACAAGGCACAATCAACGGTATTGGATTTGCACGACAGGCATTGCCGACTGCACGGGCGCTACTGTTTAATTGTTTGGCAACATCACCATAGGTTTTTACTTTTCCAGCCGGAATTTTTTGTAACACGGCCCAGACTTTCTTTTGAAATTGGGTTCCGTTTAACTCTAAATTTAAATTAAATTTAGTATTATTTAAAAAATAGGCCTGAATGTGTTTTTTGATTTTGCTTTGTTGTTTTGTTAATGGTTTATGACCAGGTCGCTTGCGAGTATTGTATTCAAGGCCGGTAACGGTATCGTCACACGTTTCTATATATAGATAACCAACAGGGCTATGCATTACGAAACTTTCAGTCATTTCCAGTTCCTCTATAATATTTAATCACTAACGCCGCTACGCCATAACTTGTAAACAGTATAGCCAAGCATAACAATGCCGACGACACTAATCCAGAGCACATCCCGATTCGTGGTTAAATGGAAATACGAGGTATCTTGTAATAACGCAAAGGGTATCGCTAACAGAATTCCAATTAATGCCTCACCGGCGATGAGTCCCGATGCAAATAAGGTCGCATCCTGTTGTTTTTCTTTAGAAGACTTATCAACCAGCTGTGCAATAAGGCCACCTATAAAAATGGGCACGGATAAAGTAACCGGAAGATACATACCCACTGCGACCGCCATCACCGGTAGTCTTAATGGCTTATTAAACCAACGCAAGCCGAGATCAATTAAAATAATCACAACCGCAATCGCGGCACCTAGGTAAATTAATCCCCATTTTAGATCGCCATTAAAGACACCCAGTGCAACCGATTTCATTAAACTCGCCTGTGGTGCGGCCAGCGCCTGGCTCGCATCCATTCCTTCGCGAGGATAAAAACCAACAAAACCATAGGCTTCAAATAATAAAGTGAGTATCGGTAGTAATATCAAACCGGCGGCAAGCACGCCGATGATCTGCATCCAGGTTTGTAGCTTTGGTGTTGCCCCAACAATCTGGCCTGCTTTCAAGTCCTGCATAGTGTCGCCCGAGATCGCAGCAGCGCAACACACAATCGTCGCAATCAAAATCGTTAACCCGCCAGCATGTAATTGGTTGCTTTCACTTAATTCACCATCACCAGCAAGATGTAATAGAAAATATATCATTAGCGCTGCAATAAAAATCGTGGCGATGGTGACACCCGAGATCGGATTATTTGATGAACCCACTAAACCTGCCATATACGCCGCCACGGTTGAAAATAAAAAACTGGCGACTAAGGCATACAACAAAGCAAAGATAAGAATCGACCAATAGTCAATCATCGTCGATTGTACATACACAATCGGCACAATCATTAAACCTATCGAAATTAAAATCGTTTTAGTTGAAAAGTCTTTACCGTTTTTTACCGCGGGGGTTTTTAATGAGGTTGCCAGCGAATGCCAGACGGGTTTGATTGCCAGCAGTAATACCCAAAAGCCCGCCACCAACATCGCACCAACGCCGATAAAGCGTAAATCCGTCGACCAGATATTAAACGCCAAGCCCATCGCTGTTTGATTTTCGTTTAGCGTTGCAGGGTTGAGTTGCCAGTATGAATAAATGGGCATAATGATAATCCAGACCAATACCCCGCCAATCATCATTAAACTGGCAATGCGCATGCGAACAATAAAACCGACGGCAACCAGCGCCGCCGATAAATCAGCACCAAAACCAAACAAAATTTTACTATTATAATAGGCACCACTGATTGAGTTGGCGGCAATGCCGAAACCGCTTTGCAACAATTTAAATCCCGCTGCGATGAGACCTCCGCTGATCAAAAACTTCACCGCCCCCCGTCGAGAATAACCCGCTTTTAATACTTCAGCCGTCGCCACTCCTTCTGGAAACGTCAGCTCAGGATGATCGAGCAAAGCTCGACGCAATGGCACGGCGATTAGGACGCCTAAAATACCCCCGAGAATAATTAACAAGGTACCTTGTATATAGTCAAACGCTTGCCAGGCCCCTAACATGATTAACGCCGGCAAGGTAAAGATCATGCCGGCGGCCAATGATTCACCGGCAGACGCCGCGGTTTGGATTAAATTGTTTTCAAGAATATTTGCCTGGCGAAACCAGCGCAGAACGGCAAACGAAATCACCGCGGCGGGAATCGATGCGGAGACGGTCATGCCGACTTTCAAACCTAAATAAGCATTAGCAGCACCGAGCAGCAAGGATAGACCGATACCAAGCAACACGGCTCGAATACTTAGCTCCATCAACATGACCCTATTAATTTTTAATTAAACAATCCATTTTATATTAGGTATTACTGCATTGCCCAAAGTCGATGTAACTCTCGTTTTAATGCCGCACGACGAGCGGGATCCTCAGTGACTTTGAGTAAATGTTCAAACAAGACTTCAGCATCTTTATACAAACCGGCGCGGGCCAGTGATTCAGCCGCCTGATAGTGTGCAGTCTGCGCCCAAGGATCCATGTTTTTTGGATCTGGAAACATTGCAGACTTTAAATACAGCTGTGCCGCATCGGCATAGCGTTCCTGTGCTTTTCGTGAATCGGCCATCCAATAGTATATTTCACGTTGTACCTGATCATCTTTAATATGCTTTAATGATTTTTTAAAACACAGATAAGCGGACTCATGTTGCCCAGCCGTTTGTAGATCAAATACGACTTGTAATAACTTATCAATTTGTTCCTGACTTAAGGATTTATTCTCCTCGAGTATCGCGAGTACCGCCTTGGCGCCGACTTCCGCCTGGGTGCCTAACACCAATATACGTGCTCGACGTAATTTCCACATAAATTGATCCGCACCTGCCGGGGGAGCCTCTATGGTCGCCATTAACTCCGAGGCTCGATCGATGTCCGAATTGCTTAATGCCACGTCAACTAATACATGTCTTACCGAAGCCGGTATTTGCTCCGTTGTTTTAAAGTGTTTTGAATTCTGAAATAACTCAACTAATAAACGATTACCCTGTTTGCGTTTAACCATTGATTCGACAAATTTTTCGGATGCCTGTTGGCGCGCTGTTGCGCTTTGCCCACGTAACATCACAAATACATACATCGCGCGTCCACCAACGGGTCGCTTCATCGAAACTTTTTTGGCGGTTTTAATCCATTTTTTATCTTCGCCAATCAACAAATGCTCCTGGTTGCCTAATAGCAACGCATAGTCGATGTAGGCATTCCAGAGTGCATCACTCTCTATAGTATAAATTGATTTGGCGAGGGTCAGGTTTTGCTTATCGGCCAGCACGTGTTCACTGGCATTCGCGACAACTTTTCGATTTCCGCTTTGTTTTCCAGCCTCAGCAGCCACTGCCCAGATGTTTATCTTTTGCCGGGGTTTTATTTTTTTATCGTTTAAATAACGATGCGCGGCCTGAAGAACATGTTTTGGTGCGCGATGTTGGCCACGCAATTGTGCGATCAACATTAACGAGGCAACTTCCACCTCTTTCGCATGGGGTTTTAACAAATCAATGGCTTCTTTGGTTTGTTTATTTAAGATTGCAATCCTGGCACGTTGCATAATGGTTTTAACATTGGCTTTTTTATCAACCTGTTGTAAGCGCATACTGGCGATTTGGGCGTCGTTGGCATAACCATCCACCAGATAAGATTCAATAATGAGCTCACGCCAATAGGTCATTTCTTTTTCAGTAATTTTATTAGGTTCGAGCTGCCAAATTAAGGTACGTAATTCATGGCGAGCCAATGCGCTTTGATTTAACTGAATTAATGATTTGGCGCGCTGCCCTTTCGCCCACATGAAGAACGACACGTCGACCTGTTTTGGTAATGTTTTTAAACGGTCTGCTGATTTCTGCCAATTGTTGGTTTTCTGATACAACTCAATGCGCTTACGTTCCCACTTCATCCATTGTTTTGGTTTTTCAAGCAGTGCATCTTGCTCTTGCTCAAGCATCCGTATGGCCAGACCCATTGCACCGGTCTCGGCGACCTGATCAATTTCTTCTAACGTGGCGGCAACAGCCACGTTGCAGAACACCAGTAATCCGATGCCAACACAGGCATTAATAATTAGATAGGTTGATTTTTTAATCGAAAAAAACATTTTTTATCAATAGGTATTTTATCTTAATCAGAGTGTACACCAACTCGAGCGACTCACCTTACTCTAGCGTGCCCAACTGACGTGCTATTCGCTTATATATAAAACGGCACATAAAAAAACGGGCCGTAGCCCGTTTTCGTATTCGTTGATGCACCTGCTCATTTAAAACAGGTCAGCCATTATTTCTTGGCCGACAACTTCTCTTTAATGCGTGCAGACTTGCCTTGACGCTCACGCAAGTAATAGAGCTTGGCACGTCGAACGTCACCATGACGTTTAATTGTGATTGAATCAATGCTGGGGCTATAGGTTTGGAAGACACGTTCCACACCCTCACCATGAGAGACTTTACGAACGGTGAACGCAGAATTAATCCCACGATTTTTCTTGGCAATCACCACACCTTCAAAAGCCTGTAAACGTTCGCGATTACCTTCTTTCACTTTCACTTGAACGACCACGGTATCACCCGCACCAAAATCCGGTACGTCCTGGCCCATTTGTTCAGCATTTAATTGCTCGATAATATTGCTCACGTTTCTATCCTCATTTAATAACAGCATTTTGGGGCTGTTATTCGTTAAATCGTTACTATTTCGTAAGTTGGCCAATTTGACTGGCCCGAAGGCGCGAAATTATACATGGCAATTCCGCTTCTCGCTATAGGAAATAACAGGATCCTGGGCAAAAATGGCCGTAAAAAGGCCGATTTAGAGCCCTTCTACCTCATATTCGCGAATAAACTCATCCAACAATCGCTGTTGCTCGGCATTTAAATCCAGCTTTTCGAGCAAATCCGGACGTCGTAACCAGGTGCGCCCCAGAGACTGTTTTTGCCGCCAGCGATCGATCGCCTGATGATCACCACTCAATAGTACTGGTGGGACAGGCAAACCATCCACTTCCTCGGGTCGAGTATAGTGAGGGTGATCTAATAGCCCGGAAACAAACGAGTCCTGCACCGCCGAATCTTCATGCCCCAACGCATCCGGCAACAGGCGCGCCATTCCGTCGATACAGACCATCGCGGCCAATTCACCACCACTTAACACATAATCTCCAATCGACCATTCTTCATCGACTTCGGCACTGATCAGGCGTTCATCGATGCCTTCATAGCGTCCACAAACCAACACCACGCGTTCATGATGAGACAGCTTCTTCAGGGCCTTTTGGTCTAATTTGCGACCTTGAGGCGATAAATAGATGACACGGGCCGGCGTCTCAGAATCGTTACGCGCACGTCGAATCGCCTCACGTAACGGCCTCATCATCAACACCATGCCCGGACCGCCACCATACGGTCGATCGTCGACGGTATGATGGTTATCGTCACTATAATCTCTGGGATTCCAGAATACCGTTTCCACGATACCTCGGCTCATCGCACGGCCGGTGACGCCATAATCCGACAGGACTTTGAACATCTCGGGAAACAAGCTGACAACATCAATGCGCATTCTATTTGTATCTAACCTTTTTCTTCCTGTTCAGAATCATCTTCATCCCAGGGCCAGTCTACCAACATAGTTTTTTGCTCTAAATCGATCTCGAGCACATAATAGTCCAAAACATAGGGGATCAGGACCTCTTGGCCTTGCCCTTGAACCACCAGTACATCATTCGCACCGGTCGGTAACATCGTGCTGACCGTACCTAAGGTTTGTCCTTGCTGGTTCAGCACCGTTAAGCCAATCAGATCAGACCAATAAAACTCGTTTTCGGCCAAGACCGGCAATTGCTCTGCCTCAATCGCAATCTCGGCGCGGACCAATTCCTCCGCCTGATTTCGATCGGTACAGCCTTTTAATTGAGCAATTAAGCCTTTACCGTGCGTCTGTCCGGTATGGACTTCAAAACGACGCCATTGCTGGTTGATTTTAAGGTACCAGGGAGAATATTGCAGGATATTGGTCAAAGGTTCGGTTTCAGAGCGTATTTTTAGCCAGCCCTTAATGCCAAAAACCCCAGCCACTTGTCCGACGATGACGGGGTGGCTGGGGCTGGAATCCATCTTAAATTCGTACCAGGGCTAGAAAATTAAGCCGCCCCTTTTATTAGCTTGCCTACGCGCTCTGAAGTCTGGGCACCTTTGCTGATCCAGTGTTGGATACGCTCATTGTCCATATTGAGGCGAACTTCCTGGCCTTTGGCCATAGGATTAAAAAAGCCAACACGCTCGATATAACGACCATCGCGACGGTTACGGCTATCGGTGACCACAATATGATAGAAGGGTTTCTTCTTAGCGCCACCACGTGATAAACGAATAGTTACCATATAAATTCTCTGATTTCTCTGTTAGTTAAATTAAGGGTCCGGCTATCAGTCACAGACCAGCCACAGACCTCCGGTTACCCGGAAACGGCGCATTGTACTGAATTTGAGGAAAAAGTGAAGCTTTTTCGAATGGGGTCAGACTCCATTTTCAACTTATCGTAAAAAAGCTCTGAGCAAGCCTTAAAGCGGATGATGGCAAGGCATACCCACCCGAACATTTTATTTGA
>CAMYMO010000223.1 GCA_947259425.1 uncultured Ectothiorhodospiraceae bacterium
TAACTCATGCAGACAATTTGAAAACCCGCTGCACGCGCCGCTTTAACATCGCTAACAGAATCACCTAACATCATTGCTTTCTTCGGCGAAACACCAAAAAAATCAGCCACATGCAGTAAAGGCATTGGATCGGGCTTCTTCTTCGCTAAGGTATCGCCACTCACGACAATTTCAAAACGATCGAAAATGCCTAAATCTTTTAGTAATGGCAGCGTAAATTGAGCGGCCTTGTTGGTCACACACCCTAATTTATAACCTGCCGACTGCAAGTAATCAAGACCTTCGACGACACCAGGATACAACACACTTCGCTGCGAAGTATTTTCGGCATACAGTTCAAGAAAAATCGGGTAGGCTTTTTCAAATAAGGCCTCATCTGGTTCGCCATCAAGCTGGCCGATCAAGGCGCGGCGAGTCAGGCGTTCAACCCCGTTACCTACCCACTCACGAACTTTTGCATCACCATGAACTGGCATACCAAGTTGCTGCATCATCTCATCGACGCAAAATGCCAGATCCGGAACACTGTCGACCAGAGTTCCATCAACATCAATTAACACCATCTCAGGCTTTGCTAACATTTCTTTCTACTCTTTCTTCTCTTAGTCCTTACAACAAAACCCACCTGAGTGGTCAGGTGGGTCTTAAGTCAATCAAAAATCGCTTGTTAAACTTTAGCCTTTGCCAATTCATCCTTCATTTGTTTAACGATCGAGTCATAACGATTCGGGTCTTTATCGTTTGCACCACCGAACACGCCTGATCCCGATACAAACGTATCAGCACCGGCTTCAGCAATCTCGCGAATGTTATCCACTTTGACGCCGCCATCGATTTCAAGACGAATATCGCGACCCGATGCATCGATAATCTTGCGCGCTTCGCGCAATTTATCCAATGCAGAAGGGATAAAGCTTTGTCCGCCAAAACCAGGGTTGACTGACATCAACAAAACCATGTCGACTTTGTCGATAACATAATTCAAATAATCTAATGACGTTGCCGGGTTAAAGACCAATCCCGCTTTACAACCCTCGTTATGGATCAGCTGTAACGAGCGATCAATGTGATCCGAGGCTTCCGGGTGAAAGGTAATATAGGTCGCGCCGGCCTGTGCAAAATCAGGAATAATGCGATCAACGGGTTTGACCATTAAATGCACATCAATCGGCGCCGTCACACCATGCTTACGTAATGCATCACAGACCAATGGCCCAATAGTCAGGTTTGGAACATAGTGATTGTCCATCACGTCAAAATGTACGATCTCACATCCGGATGCGAGTACGTTGTCCACTTCTTCGCCGAGTTTGGCAAAGTCGGCTGACAAAATGGAGGGTGCGATTGCAAAATCTGCCATGGTTACTGCCTCATTTTAAAATTCTTGTTTTGTGCTGCACACTGACTGTCGACCGGTGACAACACCCTGAAAAATCGAACCGCCAACTCTACCGGAAAAGCCCTCACATTGCAGCTTTTTAGCATCGCGATTCTTATTTATACTGTTTGTTCTATACCCGGTGATCAGTCATACAAAATTAAGGGACATTACCTATGTCTAACTCTAAACTATTGATTAGTTTTACTATTTTGTTCCTCGCGACCAGTCTGAATGCGGCCTCGAAATCGAATTTAGATAAAGAAAAACGCTGGCGAGAGCAAATTGAACCCAGCCTGATGGTCGGTGATGCCCTGTCGCTGAAAGCGAACGGAACTGAATTCCTGGCCCTGTTTACCGAAAATACGGCCAAACAGACACTGGGAGGCGCCATCATCCTACATGGCAGCGGCGTTCATCCAGCCTGGCCAGATGTGATTGAGCCGCTAAGGTCTGAGTTAGCCGAATACGGATGGCATACTTTGTCATTACAGATGCCGATTCTGGCCAATGAGGCCTCAACTCAAGATTATGAGCCCTTGTTTGACGAAGTACCGGGTCGAATACAAGCTGGGGTTGAGTTCCTTAAAGCTAAAGGGGTAAAAAATATTGCCATCATTAGCCATAGCCTTGGTAATACCATGGCCAGTTATTACCTAACGCAACAAAAAGAGCCCGCGATAAAAGCTTTTGTTGCCATTTCTTTTGGGCCTGGCCTTCCCGATCAGGCTAAAATGGATAGCTACAGCCATTTAAATAAGATCACCATCCCAACCCTCGATATTTTTGGAAGTGAAGACTTTACCCGCAACGTAAACACGGCGAGCAAACGCAGGTTAATGGCAAAAAAGGCCGGTAATAAAAAATATAAACAAATTAAAATTGAAGGGGCTGATCACTTTTTTTCCAATATGGATGATATCCTGACTAAACGCATTCGCGGCTGGTTAAAGCGCTATGCAACAAACAATTAATCTAAACAACAAGGTAAAAATAATATGGAACTAAAAGCCGTTAGCCTGACATTACATATACTCTCTGCCGTCATTTGGGTGGGGGGAATGTTTTTTGCCTATATGATCTTAAGACCGGTAGCAGGTCAACAATTTGAACCCCCACAACGCCTGACTTTATGGGTAGCGGTATTTAAGAAATTTTTCCCCATCGTTTGGCTCAGCGTTATATTGTTACCATTGACGGGTTATAACTTAATTTTTTCCAACTGGGGTGACTTTTCAGCAACACCGCTATATATCCATATCATGAATGGACTGGGCATCATTATGATACTAATCTACATGCACGTCTTTTTTGCGCCCTACAAAAGACTCAGTCAAGCCGTCGCCGCAGAAGACTGGCCAACTGGTGGAAAAAAATTAAATCAAATTAGAAAGTTGATTGCGATAAATCTAAGCATCGGCCTGGTGGTGATCAGTTTGGCGGCACTTGGGCGTTATTCGCCTATCTTAATTTGACGCCAGTGGAATGATTTAACGCGGCGAATCCGAACAGCATTGCAGAGCCTTGCTCATT
>CAMYMO010000224.1 GCA_947259425.1 uncultured Ectothiorhodospiraceae bacterium
TCTCTCCAATTTGTACCGCCTCGCCAATGATTAATTCAAACAGGTTCGGGATGATGCCCATCTCTGCCGAACGTTGAGTTCCATGCGTCATCCAAACCGGCGTCTTGTGTCTTCTCGCGAAAGCACCGACACCGCGAATGTGATCACCATGTTCATGGGTGACAAATATTCCATCAATCTGCTCAGCCTGCAAACCAATACGCGCCAGACGCAGTTCAGTTTCTTTCAGCGAAAACCCACAGTCAACTAATATCGTCGTCGCGCCATAACGGATTATGGTTGCATTTCCTCGACTGCCACTTCCTAATGAAGCAAATTGCAAAGAGCGTCTCCTTATTATTAGAGGATGCTTCGCTGTAAATCGTCAAATAGCTTCTTTTCAACACGAGGGAAATCGTCGGTAACCTCGCCATTGGCTTTCAATTTAAGCTTGGTCGATTCTCCATTCGCTTCCAGGATGATTAGATATTTTAAATGTTTCGGCACTTCGGTCTTACCAGTGAATATCGAACCGAACAAACCGCTTTCTTTTGGAATCTCGAAGCTCTCAGGCAAGGTGATGTAATATACCCCTGCTGAACGGTTTTTGTCTTCGACTAGAAAGCCTAACCTGTCGAGTGCGATTCCCACATGTCGCCAGCCGCGTGCAAAAGGCTCATTGATCACAAAGGTTCGTTTATCATCGACCACGATAACTTCAGCAACTTGTTGCTTTTTAGCTGAAGCAATATTTTCTTCTGCTACCGCAACACTTAAACCACGAAAGGCCATGAAACGCATCAGCATCTCGACTTCAAGTTCAGGATCACTCGGTCGTAGTACCCAATTCGTTTGCACAGCCGAGAGATTATCGTCTTCGCCTTCAACGATCTCGCGCAGTCCCTGATGACTCATGAATAAGCGAGATAGTTTGTTTTCTGCATCCCACTCAAGTCGTATTCGATATTTATCCATTATATCCGTCGGCGAAAAACTATTTAGCAGTGAAGAAAAAAATCCAGTTGGGGCAGTCACCTGGTTTTCCAACCACTCGGTTTCCAAGTAACCGATCTGCGGTGTTTCGCGTTTAAACTGGAAACCAAGCCGTAAAAAGAAACTGCGTACATCACCCCAGACCTGATCACCAGGGGCGTCTATTTCTAACCAAAATAAACTACCCGCACGCACAAAATTCATTCCCTGGTATTCGCGTTCAAACCGCGAAGCCGGTTTCCCTTTCAAGCTTTCTTCATAGCTTGATGCCGTCTTAATTTTTTGGGTTAAGTCAGGAAATTTCTGTCCCGCCGCATTAGGCGTATTCAATCCCGGAGGAACATCTAAGTCATCCAAATCTTTCGAGGCCTCATACACTCCTTTGTAATCACGTGTGGTTGAGGTGCATGCCGCTAATGCGCACACAAATAATAATAAAACTAAACGAAACTTCATAAATACTCTCTAAAACTTAAAACGCAACGTTCGCTTGTTTAAGCGCCGCGCGAATCGTGTCATGGTAGGTTGATGACAGCAGGGTTAACGGTAAGCGTATTCCTTTACCAATATGTCCCATAGCAAACAGAGCCCATTTAACCGGAATAGGATTGGCTTCAACAAATAAATCGGTATGTAATGCCATCAAGCTTTCATTAATGGCACTGGCCGTTTTTTTATCGCCGGCCAATGCCGCCACGCACATCTCGTGCATCGCTTTAGGCGCGACATTAGTCGTCACCGAGATTACACCATGGGCACCCGCCAGCATCAGCTCCATGCCGGTGGCATCATCACCACTGTATATATCAAAATCGGTGGGCACCGCGGCCAGAATGTCACGGCAGCGTTGAATTTCACCGGTTGCCTCTTTGATTCCAATAATGTTCTCAATCTTTGCCAGCCGAACCACCGTGTCTGTGGTCATATCGACCGCGGTACGACCGGGTACATTATATAGTATCTGGGGAATATCCACAGCCTCAGCAATGGCTTTATGGTGCAAGTATAGGCCTTCCTGGGTCGGTTTATTGTAGTAAGGGGTCACCAACAGGCAAGCATCCGCGCCCGCCTCTTTGGCGCAACGGGTCAACCCAATTGCTTCACTCGTCGAGTTTGAGCCTGTTCCGGCAATGACCGGAATTCGACCATTGACGGCCTTTACTGTGCGGCGAATCACATAACAATGTTCTTCTTCGTCAAGCGTCGCCGATTCACCTGTCGTTCCGACGGCCACAATCGCATCGGTCCCATTTTCAATATGAAACTCAATTAACGATTCAAGCGCCTTCTCATCGATGGCCCCATCGTCGGTCATCGGCGTGACCAACGCGACCATACTGCCACGAAACATACCTTCCCCTATTTACTATATGGTTACTATCTGGATAAAAACCGCCATGGTATCGACCCATCGGACCGAAAACAAGCGCTTTGCCGAACAAGCGATTCTATGGGTCTATAGACAAGATAAGTTATCAAAATATCCATTTTTTCAGTATCTTGGGGCTATTAAAAGCAGAGGAATGCTCATGTCTGATAAAATCATAGCCGAATCCAGTACAGACCCCCAATCTGAAGCCAGGGCCATCCGTGAAATCCGTATCAACCCCATCGTGCCGAGCGAATCCGTATTGGTCGCTACGGCACGAAGTCTCCGTCCACGAAAACCGGAGGAACCCGCTCCCAGAGATACCCGAAAACACGTTGATACCTGCCCGTTTTGCCGTGGCAATGAGGAACAGACCCCACCTGAAATTGATGTCTATCCAAAAGGTGGGGATGAGGAATGGCAAATGCGGATTGTCGAAAATCTCTATCCGGTATTAGGCGATGACCGCAGTCAACCCGGGTTTGTTTACGGTCTACAACAAGCGATCGATGGTTATGGTCGACATGAAGTCATTATCGATAACCCCCAGCATGGCATAT
>CAMYMO010000225.1 GCA_947259425.1 uncultured Ectothiorhodospiraceae bacterium
ATTGATGGATTAACCGTTTTGATGATGGCCTTTGCCTCATCGATAAAATCCTGATCAGCACGCTGAAATTTTTTATTGTCTCGCGGTAAATAGAATGGAACATAGACCACACTCACACCTAAGTCTCGTAAATTTGAATATTCTATTAAACCGGGCACAGCCAGCTTCTCGTCATTAATATTCAACCAGAAATTTTCAGTGACTTGTTTTTTAAGCTTTACAATGACACAAACCACACCGATATTATCAATACTCCGATACGCGTTAGAAACATGAGCTGGCAATTCATCAATCATATCGGGCACAAAGGGTAAGGGAATAGTGCTAATCACTTGATCATATTGATAGTTCTCACCCGACTCTATGTTTATCCCTTTCACTTTTCCTTCGGAAACCATGATCTTTTTAACTTTGGTTGATAGTCGAATAGAACCATCTTTTTCGATAATCGCATCTTCATAAGCCTTCAATAACGTTTCTGAACCACCTTCTAAATAGCCCATTTGCTCGGTAAACAGATTTTTTCGTGAGGTACCAACACGTCGAATTCTCGCCCAGATCCATGAGGCAGATAAGTTCCCGGTAAATTTATGAAATTTTAATAAGAATAATTTTTTCCACAAAACATCGTAGGCACGTTGACCAATCCATTTTTTAATCCATTGGCTGGCTTCCTGTGAGTCAAGACGAGACCCATCTTTGATCTTAGTACAGTAAAACATATGAACGCCATAGCGAAGTCGCTCGATAAAAGATAGCGGACTAAATTTTAACAAGGCAAAAGGGTTACCCCACTCATAAAGTTTACCGTTGTAAAAATAACCCATTTTTGTTGATTGCCAATGTAACTTGTCAGAGAGTTTGAATTCATCTAACACATCAAACATAGGTTGGTCTGGCATACAAATAAAATGATAATAGCGTTCAATACTTAAACCATTAAAATTAAAATGAGCCGTCATTCCACCCACCCGGTTATCCGCCTCATAAAGATCAACCGAGTGCCCTTGTTTCAATAATTCATATGCACAAGCCAAGCCCATTGGCCCCGCCCCAATAACGGCAATCTTTTTCATATTAAAAATCTAACACTACTTGCGAATAAGTAGGGTCATTAAACGTCTCATCAATCGCATCCTTAAAATCAGTGACGTTGACATCAAAAATATCCCACCACGGTATTAATTCAAACTCATCTTTTGCTGTTAAGGCCTTTAGCTGTTCGACCGTAAAAGGGGGATCATTAGAAAACAATGCGTAAGTCTTCAATAACAACCAGAACAAACTGTAGGGTATATTTACGATCCATGTCCGTGCTCGTGTTGCCTTTTTAATGGCCCTAATCATATCAATATAATCAACATGTTCTCGTCCGGTTATATTATAGGTAACATTAACAGGTTTACTTTTAATTGAGGAAATAATGATATTACAAAAGTCGGATACATAGAGAGGTTGACGCATGTATCGACCATGCCCAGGTATCGGGAAAATTGGAATGCGCTTCATAAAACGTGACAACCAACCCAAATGCTTTCGATCAAACCAACCAAACATCAAAGTGGGTCTTAAGACCACATTGCTTATTCCCGACTCGGCCACCATCTC
Source organism: uncultured Ectothiorhodospiraceae bacterium (assembly GCA_947259425.1). GTDB lineage: Bacteria > Pseudomonadota > Gammaproteobacteria > UBA6429 > Thiohalophilaceae > SZUA-24. The sequence continues at coordinate 1,609 of CAMYMO010000225.1, forward strand.
TTCTTGTTGCTTTTTGGTATTCGTGTAGTCATCGTCAGCGACTGATTCCACCACCGAGGAACTGACGTGCACAATATATTTGACGCCTTTAAGTTTGGCCTGAGACAAAACATTTTCAGTCGAAACAATATTATTCTTTACGAAATCATCTGATTTTTTTGAACCTATTTGTGCCTGTAACATGACAATAATCGATTCGTCAGTGATTGACTCATGCCAATCTGTATCCGTTACTAGATCCGAGTGATAAACTTTGATATCAGGGTGAAGTTTTTTAAGCGTCAACGTATTGGTCGGGTGTTTGTCAATAGCAACAATATCGGTATAACCAGACTCTTTTAATTTCACAATTAAATTCTGCCCTACCAATCCTGCTCCACCGGGTATAATTATTCGTTGCATTTAGAACCTATAGCTTTAATCTTTTGAAAATCTTTTCTGGTATAGCGCGAATAATCAGCATTATCCACCACCAAAACCAGGGAGTGTAAAGTACGTCTTTCTTTTTATCGATCGCCTTGCTGATGTCCTTAGCAACTTTATCGGGCCCGACCCACAATAAACCTTTATCAAACGATTTCGTCATCGGCGTATCGACAAAGCCAGGTTTTACTGTTAACACCTGTACATTCTTCTCAGCAAGACGATTTCTCAATCCCTGCAGAAATATGGATAAACCACCTTTTGCGCTACCATATATATAGTTACTTTGTCGGCCGCGATCACCTGCTACCGAACTCATCACCGCAATGGAACCGCTTTGTTGTTGCTCAAATCCTGGAGTTAACTCATTTAACAAAATCAGGATCGAATTATAGTTCAACAGTATTTCTTTATGCATTGCACTCGAATCACAACTGACTTCTGCTTGATCAGGTAAGGTACCAAATGCTATCAAAGCAACATCAATCTTCCCCAAAATCTCATAGCATTGTTTAATAAGATTTTGAGCTCCAGCAATATCTGAAAAGTCATGTACAACCGTACTAATCTTGCCAACCCCACGAGTTCCAAGATCCTGACTTATTTCTGTTAACGCCTGAACATTTCTGGCAACCAGCAAAATCTCATTTTCAGATTTTGCATAGAGTCGCGCAACGTGTTCGGCAATAGTCGAAGATGCACCCAGGATTAAGATCTTAGCCATCCAGATTCACCCTGCGCCAAAAATCCGAACAAAATTTATCGTCTTTGTATTGAATAAACTCATCTATATTGGGGAAAGATTGTTTAAAAACTTGATGACCCATCCGCGCATCTTTGGCAGGATAAATCGCACCACCTGCTTC
>CAMYMO010000226.1 GCA_947259425.1 uncultured Ectothiorhodospiraceae bacterium
ATTGTCTTAATATTAATCACTACGAATCGAGTATCAAAGCACCACTGCATCGGATATTTTACGACTCGCAACGGGTCACTTTTGTTGATGATTTATTAATCAAACATCATCCCAGTAATCGGAAAATGAGGCTAGGCAAGCCTCTTATAATCGCGTACATTTGGCACACTATGCATGATGCAGTCAAAGACGAACAACTGATGTTGCAGTACAAAGATGGTGACAGTCGAGCCTTTGAGGTCCTGTATTCACGTTATCGTCTGCCAATGTTTCGCTACCTACAAAATCAATGTGGAAATGCCGCCATTGCTGAAGAAATCTTTCAGGATGTCTGGATGAACCTGGTGCGAGCCCGTGAGCGTTATCAGGTTACCGCGAGCTTTAAGACCTATATTTATCGACTTGCACATAATCGCCTGATCGATCATTACCGTAAACAGAAACACGGTGTACCCAGTTCCTATGACGAGCATGAAGGTCTGTTGAATATGGACGAAACGGCTAATCACATCTCCCCTCAACGCCATGTGGCCGTTGAACAACAGGTTGATAAACTCCTGGATGCGATTGCGCAGTTACCGGAAGCTCAACGTGAAGCCTTTTTGCTTAAAGAAGAAACCGGACTCTCAGTTGAAGAGATTGCCGCCATGACAGACGTAAAACCTGAAACCGCGAAAAGTCGGATTCGTTATGCTATGAATAAACTTAAAGAAGCGGTGGAGATTGAGCAATATGGCTGAAAAACCCTCATCAGATACCGAGTTTGAAGAATACCTGGCGGGTAAATCACCTTTATCCAAGACCTACCAACAAACCCCTGAAACCGGCCCTAGCGAGTTCGTCGATATGGCTATCTTAAAGGCGGCACGTGAAGAGGTGAACAAAAAGCATACAGGCGGAGGCTCAGGCAAAGGTTACAACTGGTACGTACCCATGGCGTTAGCGGCCAGCGTGCTGGTCGCCGTGGGTGTGATTCGTCTTTATTCAACGGATCCCGCTGCTGATTCTGAACTCATTGCCGGCAACGGTGATCAATCAACTCAAACCGATATCAGTGCAGCCGGTAAACCTTCACCAGAACGCCTATTGGATCACATCTCTGAATTAGTGGCGCAATCTAAAACTGAAATGGCGGCTGAACAATACGAGGCTTATAAAGAGTTATTCCCGGATCACGAAATTGATTTCAATAAATACCCAAATCTAAAAACATTGGCCAACCCAGACTAAGTTTTACTTCTTTTTATAATGACTCATCGCCCGACGACGTTTAGCGACCTGGCGGGGGGTTAACTTATTTTTCTTGTCCTTAAACGGGTTTTCACTGCTTTTAAACTCGATTCGCACGGGTGTACCCATCAATTTTAGATGCTTACGAAATGCATTGATCAGGTAGCGTTGATAACTCTCTGGTAATGACTTCGTCTGGTTACCATGAATCACGATGATCGGAGGATTCTTACCACCTTGATGCGCATACCTGAGTTTTACTCGACGACCTTTAACCATCGGCGGTGGATTCGCGGTAACCAGATCAGTTAATAATCGAGTCAATCTTGGTGTGGCAAGATCGGCCATCGCCGACCGATAGGCTTTTTGAATTGATTTAAATAGATCGCCAACCCCGCTCCCATGTAAGGCTGAGATAAAATGTTGTTTCGCATAAGTAATAAAGGGTAATTTTAGATCCAGCTCACGATTAACTTTATTGCGCTGATCATGTGATAAGCCATCCCATTTATTGATCACGATGACCAGTGCTTTACCTGTTTCATTGATAAAACCGATTAAACTGGCATCCTGATCGGTGACCCCTTCAGAGCCATCAAGTAACATCAAGACTACATTCGAGTCTTCGATAGCCTGTAATGCTTTAATCACGCTAAATTTTTCTACCGCTTCTTTGACACGACCTCGTCGACGTACCCCGGCGGTATCAATTAAGGTATAAGCCTGCTCATCACGTTCAAATGGCAGATAGATGCTGTCACGAGTCGTACCCGGCATATCAAAGGTGACGACCCGTTCTTCGCCTAAAATACGATTGGCCAGGGTGGATTTGCCGACATTTGGACGACCAACAATCGCAACTTTGATGCCTAGGGCTTCATTTTCTTCTTGCTCCAGATCGTCTTGCTCGGGTAGCAGCGACTGGATCATACTGGTCACACCTCGACCATGTTCGGCCGCTATCGCATATACATGCCCAAAGCCCAGTTGATAGAAATCGGTTAATGCCACTTGCTCGTTCAATCCATCAATCTTGTTTACAATAAGATGGACCACTCTATTAGCCTGGCGAAGACGCTTTGCAATTTGCTCATCACCTGGTAATAATCCGTCGCGAGCATCGACTAAAAACAATACATGAGTTGCTTCTTCAACCGCCTGCCAGGATTGGGCTGCCATAGCACTGTCAATATCTTCAGGTTCATCGCTAAGTCCACCCGTATCAATAACAATATATTTCGAACCGCCTAATTTTCCTTCGCCGTATTTTCGATCACGTGTTAAACCAGGCTGATCAGCAACCAAAGCATCACGAGTTCGCGTCAGCCGATTGAACAACGTTGATTTACCGACGTTCGGTCTGCCAACCAGGGCTAATACAGGTTTTAAACTAGACATTATTTTATAATTGAAACTGAGTTGTATTAAAACTCAAGGGTAGGTGATTTCGTAAGCTTCAGTTGTACCGTGGCGATCCATTGCGATCAATAAATTTCCAGCGGTTATAGGCGTAGCCAAAATATCATTTGTTTTAGGATAAATGAGATCTTCACTCTCATCCAGTTCCGGGTTGGTATAATTAAATGTTTTTAAGCGTGCACGCGCTTCAAGCTTTCCATTTCCGCGACTAATCCAGTGTAGAAAACCATTAAAATCGCCGACAATCACATAACCAGAATGTAACACTGGCTTGGAAAGACTACGCCTAAGAAGTGCATCCTGCTTCCAAAGGGTGGCCCCATTATTACGATCCAATGCCCATAATCTTGATTCGGAATCGGCCAGGTAAATTCGATAGGCATCAACCGCCATCCCGATGTATGAACCAATATCACGACTCCAGATGATTTGCCCTGAGCCAATTTGTACCGCAGCAATCTTACCCTGAAAAGCGGTCGTATAAATAACATCGTCCTTAATAACCAGGTCAGCGTCGATATCAACAATCCGCTCGAGTGGTGATCGACCTCGTGCGGTCACAATTTCCTTTTGCCACAAAATGTTCCCTGTCTGTAAATTGTAAGCGATTAGCTTGCCATTATCATAAGCGTTCAATACTAAATCATTATAAATAATTGGAGCACTGGTTCCGCGCAATGTTAAAGACGGGGTTCTTTGCTGATTAGACCAAAGCAGACTGCCATCCTTGCTACTTAGACTGTGCAACTCACCATTAACGCTACGAACGATAACATAGCCATCCACTACCGCTGGAGCAGAAATCACTTCACTCGATACTGCAGATTTCCAGATTAACGTGCCTTTTTTTGCATCCACGGCAAAGACTTCACCTTCGCTGGTACCAAAATAAAGAACGCGTTTATACAAACTTAATGGACTACCAATTTTACTACCGGTATTAAAGGTCCATATTTCATCATTCGTTGTAATATTATAAGCCTTTACATTACCGCTAAAATGAATACTAAATAGAATATTATTCGCCAATACAGGTCTAAGATTTAAGTAATAATCACTCGCACCCTCACCGAGATCATCCTGCCATATCTTTCTTATCACGAATTGATTTTTAATCGGCTCAAGTGATTTTGGAGGTTTTACCGATGTACCGGAACCCGCGCAACCTGTTAAAACAAGTAACAAAGTAAAAATAATTAAAACATAACGTGACATTATTTACTTGAGTCCTGTTCGGCTTGAGTTTTAACGTCAGCGCCCTGCTCAGGTTGGCTTTCTGAATTAATATCCGCTTTTAGCTCGCCGAGATCGTCCAGTTTCATTTGCACAAATTCGCGCTGTTTGCCACTTAATTCAGTCGATGCCAGGGCAAGTTGATAGGCAGAACGAGCCAGTGCTTGTTCACCACGTTTAATATATATGTCACCTTTAATTTCAGCATATTGAGCATCAAACGCAGGCTCTTTGACTTTATCGATTAAGCTAAACGCTTCATCATGTTTACCTTGAGACACCAGTAGCTTTGCTAAACGGATTTGGGCAACATGCAATAATGCATCATGGCCGGGATGTTGTTGTGCCCAGCGTAAATATTCCAAAGTTTTTTCTACATTCTTTTTATCATATTCATATGAGGCATAAAGCAAAGCAGCCAGTGCGGCATAGGAAGTATCTACGTATTCATCCTTAAGTATTGAAAACGATTTTTCAATCAATTCTGGCTTCTTATCCAGAATGGCCTGTGAAAAATTATCGTATTGCTGTGAAGCGGCCAGTGCTTTATCTTCTACATGTTGATTCCATTTCCAGAAACCAACAATGGCACTGACACCGATAATTACTCCAACGAGTATGGCTGTGCCATTTTCCTTCCACCACTTTTTAAGTGCTTCGACCTGTTCATCATCTGTTAGTTGTTCAGCCATATTAATTCCATCACTAAATATTTTATTGAATAAATGCTTTTAACCATAACCCAAGTTCAGCTTGAGCGATCGTTTCTTGATCCCGTTCGGTATCACGTAGATATTTAATCGTGACCTGAGCAGCAGCCATTTCATCCTCACCCAGAATCAAGGCCAATTTTGCCTGACTTTTATCTGCTCGTTTCATCTGGCTCTTCATGCTGCCTCCCCCGGTATGAACGTGCAGCCGTAGGGCTGGATTCTGGTCAATTAATTGCTCGGCCAATACCCGGCCAGCGAGCTGTGCCTCCGGGCTGAGCATTATAAGGTATGCATGCGGCTGTTGGGCAGATTTTAGTAAAAATTCCTCATTTAAGAGCAAAATAAGCCGTTCCAAACCCAGCGCAAAACCAACCGCCGTGGTATCGCGCCCGCCTAGCTGTTTAACCAAACCATCGTAGCGTCCACCGGCACAGACCGTCGCCTGCGCACCCAGATCGCTGGAGACCCACTCAAAAACCGTTCGGTTGTAGTAATCCAGCCCTCGAACCAAACACGGATTGATACGATATTTAATCCCACACTGATCTAAACAGGTACACAAGTCGGCAAAGTGTTGTTTTGATTCCGTATCCAGGTGGTCTGCCAGTTTAGGCGCAGCTGAAATTAAATCCTGCATCTCGGGATTTTTGCTATCCAGAATACGTAGCGGATTTGTACTTAGCCGACGTTTTGAATCATCATCAAGCTCGTCCTGATGAGCACTAAAATAGTCAACTAATATCTCACGATAGGCATGACGTGCCGCATTGGAACCAAGCGAATTAACTTCCAGTTCAACCTTCTGATCAATTTCTAACAATTTCCAGAAGCGCGCAGTCATTAAGATCAGTTCAACATCAATATCCGGCCCATCTAAGCCAAATACTTCGACACCTAATTGGTGAAACTGTCGATAACGTCCCTTTTGCGGCCGCTCGTGGCGAAACATCGGGCCGGCATACCAAAGTTTTTGAATCTGATTGTGTAATAAACCATTTTGCAGGGCCGCACGAACACAGCTTGCCGTTCCTTCAGGGCGTAACGTCAAGCTATCACCATTGCGATCATCAAAAGTGTACATCTCTTTTTCGACTATATCGGTTACTTCGCCAATAGATCGTTTAAAAAGATTAGTCATTTCAACGATCGGCATGCGAATCTCAGCATAACCGTAGGTTTTCATCAGATCCCGAAAGACAGACTCAACCAGTTGCCAGCCTGCTATTTCGGATGGCAGGATGTCATTCATTCCACGGATTGCTTGAATTGTTTTACTCACGAGTTTACTTTTTTGTTGTTGACTTATTCGGTCGATTTTTTATTCCGCTGGAATGCCTAAGCGAAAATAGGCAATTTGATCTCGTTGATAAGGTTTATGATTAAATACCTTGTCTTGATAAATCACTTCAACCCCTTCCGCATCGCCTAATAAAATTGTATAGGGGGCTATTCCATTAACAACTAACTCATTATCTTTTGTCACTAAGCGGTATATGTGTCGAACCCCTTTTGAATCAGTTACTTCAGTCCACGAATCTTTGCTATAAATTAGTTTTAAGTCACCACTCGTTGCAGGTTCGGCCACCTCATCGACCGTGGTTGATTGCTGCTCTATTTGCTCGGGCGCTGAAACTTGCCCAGCGGAAGCATTCATGACGTCTTCTTCCGTATCGCCTGTTATCAGATCCGGCCCTAATTTTTCAGTCTCAACGATCGGCATAGTTTCGGGGTGTTCCGAATTAAATTGTTCAATTTGCTTTTGAATCTGAGCGGGTCTAACCGGTGCTTCATTTTCAGCAGGTGTCGACATGGGAATAATCGCGTTTGCAGATTGTTTATCGCGATCAAGCAAGTTAAATTTGTCTACGACCCAAAGCAATCCAGCGGCAATAACAATCACGGCAATTAATATGAAGACCATTTTGAAATTTGCAGGGTTCAAATGCCGTTCTGGTAAAATTTTTATATTATCAGGAATCAATGATGCATTTATTTCCTGGCCTTTGCTGTACGCATTCACTATATCATTTTCAGGAAGTTTTAGAATACGCGCATAAGAACGCAGGTATCCACAGATGTAGGCTGGCGAAGGAAGTTTGTCATACGCATTCGTTTCCAGGGCATCAACAATCTTCACATCCAGGTGTAAGTGATGAGCAACCTCGTCACGACTCAGACGCAATTCTTCACGAGTTCTTTTTAACCGTTGTCCAGGTAAAGCGAGATCAGTATTATCTTCATGATCTTTATGCGTTAAGTCGTGTTCGGACATTTACAGTTTACCCTGCTTTTCTAGTTTTAGTAGCAGTCTTGTTTCTTTTGCGTCAGGATAACGTCCCTTTAATTTAACTTTATAACTGGCAACCGTGTTCTTCGCACCGCGCCCATGTTCTATCAGGATGCCTAACCACAAACTCGCTGGCGTATGTGCTGCAATCGCGATGTAACGGTTATAATATTCATACGCTTCCTGCTTATTACCTTGATCAAAACGAATCTTGGCTAACTCCAGCAAACTGGTTGACATATTCGAGTTAAGCGCTAAAGCCTGTTGAAACGCAGACTCAGATTGATTTACCTTTCCCTGCCACAGACGACACAACCCTATATTTTCATATACCCGTGCTTTATTCTCGTAAAGTGGATCCTCTAACGATTTATTAAAGATACTAATTGCTTGTTCGTAGTCTTTGATATCGCATAAATACACACCATAATTATTAAGAATAATCTGGTCTTTAGGTGCTAGTGCCAATGCCTGCTTAAAGTAATCCCCAGCTTTATCCGCTTCACCAAGTCGACGGTGTAACTCACCTTTATAATGCAAGGCCTGCACATTCTTAGAATCAAAATCCAGTGCTTTCTCTAGTTTATTCATTGCGCGTTTATATTGTCCCTGGCGCATATAACCCAAGCCAAGCTCAGCGTTTAGTTCTGCTGCTCTTTTAGGATCACGTGGTTCAATCACTTTCTCTGTTATACATGCTGTACTCAGCATAACTATCAAACCAAGGGTTAATATATTCCTCATCGACTAACTCCTAGATCGTGTTGACGGTGTTTGCGTTTGGTTTTGTCCATAACCTGTCCGGCAAGTTGTCCGCATGCCGCATCAATATCTTCACCACGTGTTTTACGTGTAATCGTAGTCAAACCTTTGGCGACTAATACATCACGAAAGGCATCAATTTTTTTCTGCGACGAACATCGGTACTTCGTATTAGGAAATGGATTAAAGGGAATTAAATTAACTTTAGCCGGAACATCCTTGAGCAATTTAGCCAGTTCCAGTGCATGTTGCTTAGAGTCATTAACACCTTCTAGCATGACGTACTCAAAGGTAATTTTTCGACGTGGCTCATCGGCAACATAATTCATACAGGCCTGCATCAGCTCCTTGATGGGATACTTCTGGTTTAGCGGTACAATTTCATTTCGTAATTCATCATTTGGCGCATGTAACGAAACAGCGAGACTAACATCGCTGACTTCTTTTAATCGTTTCATTGCGGGGACCACGCCGGAGGTACTCAAGGTAACCCGTCTTTTTGATAACCCGTACGCATCATCTTCCAACATGAGCGACATGGCTTTGATGACATTATCAAAATTCAATAATGGCTCACCCATCCCCATCAGTACGATATTTGAAATGATTCGCTGCTCTCTCGGTTGGCAGCCTAACGCTTGATTCGCAATCCACAACTGACCGATTATTTCGGAAACTGTCAGGTTACGATTAAAACCCTGCTGGGCAGTTGAACAAAAACGACAATCCAATGCACAGCCAACCTGTGATGAGATACACAAGGTTCCTCGATCGGCTTCAGGAATAAAAACCGTTTCCACATAATTAGCTTCATCAATGCGCAAAACCCACTTGATAGTGCCATCGTGGGAACGATGTTCACTAATAATCTCGGGTGGTGTTACTTCTGCGATCTCAGTCAACTTCTCACGCAGACTCTTGCTTAAATTCGACATCTGATTAAAATCGTTAACGCCGAACTGGTATATCCATTTTAAAAGTTGCGATGCGCGAAACGGTTTCTCTCCTATCTGGGTAAAAAAATCCTCTAATCCGGTTTTATCCAGATTCAAAAGATTGGTTTTGATAACATCTTCACTCACAACAACTACATTCCCTACAACGATTATCGAGTTCGAGGACAAAGCCCGTCATCGGCAAAGAAAAAGGCGATTTCATTTTTCGCCGTTTCAGTCGCATCCGAACCATGTACCGCATTTTCTGTAATATCAGAGGCAAAATCCGCCCGAATAGTTCCGGCTGCCGCTTCTGCTGGGTTCGTGGCCCCCATTACTTCACGATTTTTAGCCACCGCGCCTTCTCCTTCGAGTACCTGCACCATAATCGGACCGGAGGTCATATAATCAATCAGTTCACCATAAAACGGACGTTCTTTATGCACAGCATAAAATTCGCCGGCCTGCTCTTTACTAAGATGCATCATTTTGGCGGCAACAATTTGCAGACCCGCCTGTTCAAATCTTGAGTAGATTTCGCCAATGACATTCTTTGCCACCGCGTCGGGTTTAATGATGGAAATAGTTTGTTCAATAGCCATATAAGCTCCAAAATTTCAATATTTACAATAACATAAACCCGTACGGTCGCACGGGTTAGTATCACATAATCACCTAAAGAATATCAGAAATTGTAGCCGCTCAAGGATGAGTTCGGCAATCTAATCGAGATAAATACACTAAATAATCGATGCTTTTTCGATCATTCGCGCTCTTCAAGCCAGGCCATTTGAATGGCCTCCAGAATACGTTCCCCCGAGTGTTCAGGGTCATCGTCAAATTCGTCCAATGCCAGCGTCCACTCACGTAAATCCACAAAATTGACGTATTTAGGGTCGACATCAGGATGAGCCTCATCAAGCTGAATGGCGATTTCCAGGCTGTCAGTCCATTTTAAACTCATCTTTGTCTCCTGTGGTTAGTTTAGTCAGCCGAGGTAATAAATTAGTGGTTTTCAGAGACCATATTTATCGTATATTTAGGAATCTCAATCACCAAATCTTGATCGGCCACAATGGCCTGACATGATAAACGAGAATCCGGTTCCAGGCCCCAAGCCTTATCGAGAAAATCATCTTCTTCCTCGGTAGACTCTTCCAGTGAATCAAACCCCTCACGGATATAAACATGGCAGGTCGTACAGGCACAGGATTTTTCGCAGGCATGCTCAATATCGATACCGTTGGTCAGCGCCGCATCACAAATACTGATACCAGGCTCCACATCGATTACTGCGCCTTCAGGACACATCGACTCGTGGGGTAAAAAAATCAACTTTGTCATATTCCGTCTACCTTCAATCAAACTCATCTACTTGGTGACCCGCAAGGGCCTGTTTAATACTATTATTCATTCGTCGTGCAGCAAACTCAGTTGTCGCTGTATTCAACTTATCTATCGAAGACTTTATTTTGCGATGATCATCACCTTCGCGAACCTGATGCAGTTCAAGCAAGGCCTGTTCGATCGATTTCACTTCACCCTCTTCCAACAGGTCTCCGTCTTGTTGCAAGGCTATCTGTAAAGCATCAATAACCCGATCCGCTTCAACCTGTTGTTCACGTAGATTACGCGCTTCAACATCACCCTTGGCATGGGTGATTGAATCACGCAACATGGTTTCAATCTCCGTGTCGGTCAAACCATAGGAGGGTTTGATTTGAATACTGGCCTCAACCTGGCTCGTTTCTTCACTTGCCGTTACCGATAACAAACCATCGGCATCAACCTGAAACATGACTCGGATACGTGCCGCACCCGCGACCATTGCCGGTATATCATGCAGGCTAAAACGTCCAAGCGATCGACAGTCTGAGACTAATTCGCGTTCACCCTGGACAACGTGAATGGTCATCGCCGTTTGGCCATCTTTAAACGTGGTAAAATCCTGCGCGCGCGTTACCGGAATCGTGGTGTTTCTGGGTATGATTTTTTCGACCAGGTTACCCATGGTCTCTAGACCCAGTGAAAGTGGAATCACATCCAACAACAACATCTCGTCGTCGGCTTTATTGCCGACTAAAACATCTGCTTGCAATGCTGCGCCGATGGCAACGACTTTATCGGGATCGATATCAACCATCGGCGGTTGAGCAAAAAACTCACCGAGTTTTTCACGAACTCGTAAATTACGGGTTGAACCACCCACCATAACCACGGTTTGCACATCGTCAACCTTAACATTTGCATCTCGAAGCGCACGCCGACAGGTTACAATCGTTTTTTGAATGAGCGGATCGATTAAATTATTTAATTGCTCGCGGTTAATTGTCCCTGACCAGGTATTTTTCTCATCAAAGGTGACACTTATCGTTACCGACTCTTTTTCGGTAAGGGCTTCTTTTGCATCACAGGCAACCTTAAGCAGATGTCTGATTTGGTTCTGGCCAAGCTTGTTACTTGCCTCATCATTGATACCGGCCTGTTCCATGATCCATTTGGCAATAGCATGATCAAAGTCATCTCCCCCCAGGGCAGTATCACCTGCAGTCGACATGACTTCAAACACGCCTTTAGTCAGCTTTAATATTGAAATATCAAACGTGCCCCCCCCCAGATCATAAACCGCGGTAATACCTTCGGCATCTTTATCAAGCCCATAGGCAACTGCCGCCGCCGTCGGCTCATTTAACAGCCTTAACACGTTCAAGCCGGCTAATTTTCCAGCGTCCTTGGTCGCCTGGCGTTGTGCATCATCAAAATAAGCCGGAACCGTAATGACCACACCGGTTAATTCATCACCTAATGATTGTTCTGCCCGCTGTTTCAAGGAGGTTAAAATTGCCGCTGAAATTTCGATTGGGCTTTTTTCACCGGCGACCGTTTTGATCCTCGGCACGCTGGCTTCTGTGTCGACAAAATCATAAGGTAACTGGGAACCTAAATGTTTTATTTCACTTACCGCACGGCCCATAAAACGTTTAACCGAGGAAATGGTATTGAGAGGATCAATCGCTGCGTGTTGTTTTGCGCCAAGACCCACTTCCGGTTCAGCATCCGTAGCTGTATATCGAACCACGGAGGGTAAAAGATGTTCTCCTTGTTCGTCTGCAAGCGTATCGGCCTGACCACTACGCACAGTTGCGACTAATGAATTCGTTGTACCTAAATCAATACCAACCGCAAGGCGTCGTTCATGTGGTTTCGTCGATTGTCCGGGTTCACTAATTTGTAATAATGCCATTAACGATAGTTCCTAAAGCGCATCCGCTAAATCCTGTTCAAGATTTTCACACTCTAATAATAATTTTTCTAAAAACTGTAGCTTTTGTACACCGGCTTTGGCCTCAGCATACTCTTTTGCATCAATCCTGCCAGCCAACTCATCTATCATCGTCGATTTAGTTGATGCAATCGATTGCATTAACTGGTTAAGACCGTCAAAGGGATCTTCAAGATCTCTTACCGCTGCAACTGACTCACGTAATTCCATTTGTTCCATTAAAAATTCGGGGTCCTGAGTCGTCTCATTTTCATCATCAAAATCGACGCCGGCCAACATCAAAAGATAACGAGCTCGTTTTATTGGCGATTTTAATATCGTGAAGGCTTCATTGATGTTGGCAGCTTGCTGCACCGCCAGGCGACGGTCACGATCACTTGCACTGGCAAACCGATCCGGATGAACAGTCTTTTGTAACTCACGATAACGTTCGGTGAGGTCTTGGATGTTGAGGTGAAAATCGATGGGTAAGCCAAAAATCTCAAAATAATTTTGCGACAGACTTACCGACATGATGACTTATATCTCTAAACGGTGAAGCTTTCGCCGCAACCACAGGTATCTTTTTCGTTAGGATTCTTAAATTTGAATCCTTCGTTTAAACCTTCTTTGCTGAAATCCAGTTCTGTACCATCCAAATAGACCACACTTTTGGCATCGACGAAGATCTTCACCCCTTGGGATTCAAATACTTCGTCGCCTTCATCTGCGCCATCAGAAAACTCGATCACATAGGCCATACCTGAGCAGCCTGTGGTTTTTACACCAAGACGTAGCCCTTCACCGCTACCACGGTTGGCAAGGTATTCCTTGACTCGACCGGCTGCTGTTTCTGTTAAAGTAATCGCCATCTACCAGCTCCAGTCAGTTATGCGCTTTGTTTCGCGTCGTCCTGACCGTTCTTTT